>CAZZEV010000035.1:2706-16508 GCA_964653305.1 uncultured Cellvibrionaceae bacterium
TCAGGAAAGGTGCTTACCAGCTTGCTAAAGGTTCGGTCGAGAAATACTTTTTCGCGGTCGAAAATATCAATGGCTGAATCAGTCACTTCACCGTGCAGCAAAAATGGCATGCCGGCTTTTTGCATGGCTTCCAGCACAGGGTAAATCTTGGTCAGATCCGTTACGCCAGAGGCCGAGTTAGTGGTCGCGCCTGCAGGGTAGAGTTTGCAGGCAGTAACGCCAGCGGCTTTGGCTTTGGCGATTTCGGCTGGGGCAGTGCTGTCGGTTAGGTAGAGCACCATTAGCGGTTCAAATTGGCTACCGGCAGGGCGCGCAGCAAGAATTCGCGCTTTGTAATCCAGCGCTTGTTCAGCATTCATCACCGGTGGCACCAAGTTGGGCATAACGATGGCGCGGGCAAATTGTGCGGCGGCATCGGCGACTGTGCGGCCTAGGGCTGCGCCATCGCGGAGGTGAATATGCCAATCATCGGGGCGGGTAAGGGTAATTTGGTGCGGCGCTGGGGACTGCGACATGAGCGGCTTTCTCTTCAAATTCAAAAACTTGCCGCATGCTACCAAAAATAGGCTCTGGGCGCAGCTACAAGTTTTGCTTGAAATGCTTGTACATTAGGTGTTTGTAAGCGAAGAGGTACGCCAATTACCGACTTTTATCGTTACTGGCCGAAAAGCGCATGACCTTGAAGGATGGGTCATTTATTGTTGAGCCATCGGTTGTTGTACTTTTAATTGTTACGCATCATCTTCATCAATATCATTAAAGAGGAATCATTATGGACAAGTCTAATCCCAGTCAGCATGTCGTTATAGGGACAATAATTGTTTTTGTGGGTGTGCTGGCACTGGTCGATAAATTGAATATTTTTCCGATGGCGAATGTGTTTAGTTTTTGGCCTTGTATATTTGCTGTCATAGGATTTTTAAAAATTGCGCAATCAAAAAGCCGCTCCAGCATGTTTATTGGAGTGGGTTTTATAGCGCTGGCGATACTGCTAACGCTTAGGCACTTGGGCGTTCTACATTTTGAATGGCGTGACTGGTGGCCGGTAATTTTAATTGCAGTAGGTGCCTCCATTATATTTAGAGACAAAAATAATGATTCATCATCCAAGTCTTTTTTGTCGAGCGATAATATGTCCGGCGATAATTCTTTTTTGCAAATTACTGCACTGCTTGGCGGCAATGAAACCAGCAATAACTCGCAGGACTTTAAAGGTGGTGAAGTTACTGCAATTCTAGGAGGCGTTGAATTGGATTTGCGTGGAGCCTCCATACAAACGGAAGCAGTGCTTAATCTCTGGGCAGTTTGGGGCGGAGTTGTTGTGAAAGTTCCCACAGATTGGACAGTGGTAAATCACGCCGTTGCCATTTTAGGTGGCATTGAAGACAAAACGGGCTCAGTGACTGTGGCAACTAAACGTCTGGTCATTAAAGGGAATGCCATTATGGGTGGCTTGGAAATCAGGAACTGATATGCATCCAATATTATCCCATCTGCGCCTTCTATTATTGTTCCAATGTGGTTTGGCGCTGGTGGGTGTTTTGCTTGCGTGGTTTTTGGTAGAAATGCACTTTGCTTCATGGGCTGGCGCATTATTATTTGCCTTGCCCGCTTTTCAGCTATACGGTTTTATTTTGATTTCTGCTTACTACGTTTGTCGTTCGCTGCCATTTTCTGTACGCAAAGCGCCACAAGTATTATGGGTCTTTGGCGGCGCCACTTTATTTTCGTCATTAGCATGGCTGGGGTTTTGTCTGTTGTGGAACAGCTTTTCCAGCAATTTTGGTTTAGCTTGGGCAGGTGTTCAATTTTCCAACCAAGTGGCGATTTTTTTATTTTGCATCGGTTGTGTGCTTTATGTAATTTCACTCTTAGCTCACGATGTACTAATTGCCTTTGAAAATATTCGTGCGGCAGAGCGTCAGCAAGCGGCCACTCAAGTGCTTGCGCGCGATGCTGAATTACAATTATTGCGAAGCCAAATTAATCCCCACTTTTTATTTAACAGTCTTAACTCCATTAGCGCGCTCACAGCGTTTAATGCTGAGGCTGCGCGGGCTATGACTATAGAGCTGGGAGATTTTTTTAGAAAAACCTTGGCGATTTCAGAGCGAAAAACGATTCCTTTGGCAGAGGAGTTAGAACTCTGTGAGCATTTTTTGGCTATAGAAAAAATTCGTTTTGGTGAAAAGCTAAATACACATTTTGACATTGAGTCAGCTTCGTTAGATGTGCAGGTGCCGCCGATGTTTTTGCAGCCTTTGATTGAAAATTCCATAAAACATGGTATTTATCATTTAACTCAAGGTGGTGTTGTCCAGCTTAAAAGTACTATTCGCGATGCGCATTTAGATATTGCCATTAGCAATCCTGTTGATCAGAGTTCGCTTATGACCACTACAAACAAAACCCGAGGCACGGGTACTGGTCTTAAAAATCTCAAAGCACGTTTTGAAAACTTTTATAGTGGTAATGCCAGCGTCAGTTGGCAGCTGGCAAACTGTGTGTTTAACGTGAATATAAATATCCCATTGGAACCTGCGCGGCAGCTGGAATAAAAAGGCAGACGGAATGAGTCAGTTAAGTTTATTAATTGTTGATGATGAAGCGCTCGCGCGTCGGCTGAGTCGTGAATATTTGAGCAAATACAGCAACATTCTGATTGTTGGCGAATGTGACAATGGCCTTGATGCTATTGAAGCCATTAATACACTAAACCCCGATCTTATTTTATTGGATATTCTTATGCCCAAGCTCACTGGCTTGGAGGTGCTTGCACTTACAGGCCGCACTCATGGGGTGATTTTTACCACGGCTTATGATCAATACGCGCTTAAAGCATTTGATCTGCACGCGGTGGATTATTTATTAAAGCCTTTCTCACAGCAGCGATTTGATGAGGCAATGGTGCGTGCAAGAAAATTGCTTGATAAAGACTTACTTAGAAAGGATTTGCTTAATAAAGAGCTACAAGATGAATCGTGCCAGAAAATACCAGCCTTGCTGGCTGCTACGAAATTAGAGCGTATTGTAGTGCGAGATCGTGGACAGGTTCATCTGATTCCGCTGGCCGAAGTCGACTATATAGAAGCGCAAGACGATTACATTTGTATTCAGTGGCAGGGTAAATCTGTTTTAAAAACCCAAAGCCTTTCGGCTTTGGAGTCTCAATTGGATGATCAGGTTTTTGTACGTATTCATCGCTCCTACATTGTGAGGTTGAGTGCTGTGAAGGCAATGGAGCGGATCAGTAAAGATGCACAACTCGCAGTGCTTTTCAGCGGCGCCAAGTTGCCGATTAGCCGTGCGGGTTACGAGCGAATTAAAGCATTTGTTCTTTAATAGGTTGCCCATTTGGGGGATATTTAATACGCAAGTTCAATAGTCTGCAGATGGCTGGCTATACTGAAGCCAAGTCTCTTTCACTTTCAGGTTACCTATGATGCGGGTTAGTGTGCGTGCGTTACATGCTCTGTGGATAAATCTTGGTTTCTTGCTGGTTACTGATGCAGCGAGTGCACAGATGTACAGCGCCGATTTAACCAGCTCAGAGTGGAAAGTGTCTGCAACGCCTTTTGCCTGTAGCTTGACCCATAGTATTCCGGTATTTGGCAAGGCGGTCTTTTCACGCAAGGCGGGTGGTGCCGAGGCATTCTATTTGGAATCGCAAGGTAAGGTGGTATTTCCAGCGGGCGTTGCTGGTGCGGAAACCTTGCCGCCGCAGTGGCGCAATGATCTTGTTCCTGTGCCCTTGGGGGCTTTTGGGGTTGTGGCGGGTAATCAACCGATTAGTCTTAAGGCGGCGCAAATTGCGCCTTTAGTCGCGCAGCTTACGGCAGGCATGAATGTTATGTATTCATCGCAGCCAGTAGCAACGGCTTCTTCCAGCTCATCGGTTATGCGGGTGGTGGTGAATGCAAAAAACTTTAGCGCGGGCTACAAGAGTTATCAGCAATGTGTCGCTGAGATTATTCCTTACAACTTTTCTCAGGTGGAGCGCACCTTTATTAACTATGCAGAAAAGCCTGAAGGCTTAACGGCATCTAACAAAGCTGATTTGACCAAGGTGGCGCGCTATGTAAAAGCTGACCCCAAAGTGGTCGGTATATTTGTGGATGGTCATAGCGACAACTCAGGTACACCAGAAGTGAATGAGGCAGCTTCTAAGCAAGCGGCAGAATGGGTTTCTGCGTACTTAACCGAGCAAGGTGTAGCGGTCGATAAAATTACCACTCGCTGGCACGGCGATAAATTTGTCATTGCCAATAATAAAATTGCGGCAGGTCGCGCGCAAAATCGTCGCGTAACTGTGCGTTTGGAAGATGAAGCTGCCCATAAAGAGTTTATGAAAAAGGAAGAAGAAAAACGCAAGGCCGATGAGAAAGCAGTGGCTGAAAAAACAATTGCAGACGCTAAGAGTGCGGAGACAGGTGTGAGCAGTAGTTCGTCCAGCAAAGCTAAAATGACCCCCGAAGAAATTAGCCGTATGGTGGAGGGGTATGACTTAACTAAGCCAAAATAAACTCGCAAAACTCACCTCTAGCATCCCACCAAACTTTTTTTTATAATCGCGCCGCGAACGTATTTTTTTTACCTTCGTGTGGAATTTTTTCAAATCACTTATGTCCTATTACCCGAGATGCAGACATTGGCTGTTAATGTTTTGCATGGGTTATTGTCTTAAATGAGGTTATTCATGAAGAAATTTTTGTTGCGCACAGCAAGTTTAATTTTATTGTCTGCTAGTTTGGTCATAGCTTCGGTTGAAGCTGCGCCACTCCCCGATTTTAGCGAGTTGATTGAGAAATCCTCGCCTGCCGTGGTTAAAATTACCGCTGTCACTAAGGCACGCCAAGCAAAACAATTGCGCCAAATGCCCAATAATCAAATGCAGGATATTCCAGAATTATTCCGCGAATTGCTAGAGCAGCGCCAAGCGCCGCAGCGTGAACACGGTTCACTGGGGTCGGGATTTTTTATTTCAACTGATGGCTATGTGCTTACCAATAATCATGTGGTAAGCGAAGCTGATGAAATTAAAATTATTTTAAATGATGATCGCGAATTCGATGCAAAATTAATTGGTACCGATGAACGCACCGATATCGCGTTGTTAAAAATCGATGCCAAAAACTTACCGCAATTAACGCTGGCTAAAAACGAAAAATTGAAAGTCGGGCAATGGGTCGTCGCCATAGGTTCACCTTTTGGTTTGGATTATTCCGCGAGCGCAGGCATCGTCAGTGCGATTGGCCGCAATATTCCCTCTGACCGCGGTTATGTACAATTTATTCAAACCGACGTTGCGATTAACCCCGGTAACTCAGGCGGCCCGCTGTTTAATATGGATGGCGAAGTGGTAGGCATTAACTCACAAATTTATTCGCCCTCGGGTGGCTCTGTGGGCTTATCTTTTGCGATCCCTTCTTCATTGGCGATAGATGTTGTAAATCAGCTAAAAGATAAAGGCCGTGTTGAACGCGGTTGGTTAGGCGTGATGATTGGCAATGTCGATAAAGATTTGGCGAGTGCTTATGGTTTAGATAAAGCTCAGGGTGCAATTGTGTCTGAGGTATCGCCTAATGGCCCTGCGGAAAAAGCGGGCGTAAAAATGGGTGATCTGATTGTTAAATTTAACGGCCAAGATGTACACAGCCAAGCTGATTTACCGCGCATTGTTGGCCAGCTTGCACCGGGTACTAAGGTGACTTTTGATGTGATCCGCAAGGGCAAACGCGAAACCCTGCATGGCACTTTAGAGAAATTAAAAGACGATTCTGTGGCCGCAAACCCTGCGGTTAATAGTGAATCTAAAGCGACAAAAACCGATGCCTTGGGACTGACAGTGGTGCCCGCAACCGGCGCAGAAAAAGGTGTGCAAATCATGAGCGTAGAGCCTGATAGTGCCGCGCAGCGCGCAGGGTTACAGCGCGGCGATATCATCACTCAGCTGGATTTTGTAGAGTTGGATTCAGTGGTGACTTACACCAAAGTGGTGGGCGGCACACCCAAAAATACGGCTAAGGCCATTCGCTTTGTGCGCAAAGGCACACCAAATTTCCGATCTATTACTATTAAATAAGGATACTTATCAAAGCCAGAGCTAATCGCTCTGGCTTTTTTGTTCTCACGTTTTACGAACTAATGCATAAATATTTCTGTGACATTCAGCCTTAAACTGCTTTTCATTAGATTAGCGCTCAATTTAAGTGATCGTGCGCGATTGGTGAAAAAGGTTATACTCTGATGTAAATGTTCAGCGTGCATGATTCAAGAGCGCGTGCATATTTACATACTAATAAAAGCAGGATGTCTCATGAAAAATCTTATTCTGGTTCTGTTCTCCCTATCTTTTTGTTCTGCGGTTAATGCTGCCTCAGAACCTAAGCCCAATGTCATTTTCATGGTGGGAGACGGCATGGGCGTCGCCTACACGAGTGCTTATCGTTTATATCAGGATGACCTCGCAACGCCGGAATTGGAAACAACGATATTTGATGAAATGCTGATAGGTATGTCATCTACCTATCCTGATGATCATGGCCTCGTTACTGATTCTGCAGCAGCTGCAACTGCATTGGCATCGGGCGTAAAAACCTTTAATGGTGCTATTGGTGTTAACTCGCAGCGCACGCCTATCCCCAGTATTTTGGATAAAGCCAAGGAGTTAGGTTATCTAACGGGCGTTGCTGTGACATGCCAAGTTAATCATGCAACCCCCGCTGCGTTTATTGCCCATGCGGATAGTCGTCAAAGCTATGAAAAAATCGCTGACCAATATGTGGATTTACGAATTAATGACAAGCCTAAAGTTGATTTGATTTTAGGTGGAGGCAGGGAATATTTTATTCGCAAAGATCGAAATCTTACGAAAGAGTTTGGTGCTTTAGGTTATCACTATGAAGACAACTTTAAAGATCTTGGTAACATCAAAAAATTACCAGCTCTGGGTTTATTTGCCCCTATGGGGATGGAACCTGCGTTGGAAAGTTCTAACCCTTTGCGCTTGGCTGAAATGACCGAGAAAGCTTTGAGCTTATTGCAACCAGAAACACAAAAAAATAAGGCGGCTAAACCTTTTTTCTTAATGCTCGAAGCTAGTCAAATTGATTGGTGTGGTCATGCCAATGATATAGCCTGTGCGATGGGTGAAATGCGTGATATGGCTGCAGCCATGAAAATCATTAAAGACTTTGTCGATAAAAATCCCAACACTATTTTCGTTGCCACTGCCGATCATTCAACGGGTGGTTTATCTGTTGGTACTAAGGGGCAATATCAATGGAACGCAAATGTGGTTAGAAATGTAAAAGCCACTGCGCCTAATATTGCGCGAAAATTATTGGCCAGTAAAAGTCAATGGCGTGCTGAATGGCAGGCACTCACGCAAATAAAGTTGGCGGATGATGAGCAAAAGACTTTGGATGCTTTTATTATGCAAGCGGATGAAAGCAACGGCGAAGTAGTTGTTAGCCAAGTTACTGCGCAGGTGTTGGCTTATATTGATAAATATTCTTCAACGGGTTGGACTACCAAAGGCCATACCGGTGAGGATGTACAGATTTTTAGTTATGGCAGAGGCCGCACTAGTTTTAGCGGTGCAATGGACAACACCGATATTGCTAAAAAAATAATGACTTATTTAACTCCTTAATTTATACGGGCTTCTCAGTGCATAAATAAATGCAAAGCCGATAGGTTTTGTTGTCTTCCTATGTAAAGCTTCAGAGTGATTAGTATTGCTCAGCTACCCATAAATTATTACAGAGGAAATAATAATGAAGTTGTCTTTATCGCTGCTGCTAAGCGCAATTTGTTTTTTCTTGGTTTCTTGCCAAACAACAACTATCGCTAAAGAAAAATCTATTCCTAAATCAGTATCTGCGGAACAATTACTTCGCAAGGATTATGTGAGTGCAGTCGATAATCAAGCCCATCAGTATTTTGTTTATTTGCCGCGCGGTTATAGCGATGAGCCCGCCAAAAAATGGCCGGTTATGTTGTTTTTACACGGCAATGGTGAACGAGGAAATGGCCGCGATGAATTAGATTATGTTATCTCTCATGGCCCACTTTATGAAGCTTGGATTCAGAAAAAAGATTTACCCTTTATTATTATATCGCCGCAGCTTCCTATGTTTGGTATGGAAAAAGTTCCTTACATCGCCAATCGTACGCGGGCACAAATTCCCCAGCGAATGGCAGAGGGCGTTCCTGCTCGCGATCCCTTTTTTGCAACGCAAGGCCCCTTGCAGGCAGCTCCAGTTGTTACCCAAGACGATATGAAAAGTGTTCCTCCTTTATTGCCCGTTGGATGGGATTATGTTGAGAAGGACTTGTTGACGATGTTGGGCGATGTGCAAAAAAACTACGCTACCGATGCTGCGCGCATTTACTTAACGGGTTTAAGCTATGGTGGCTTTGGAACCTGGTTTATGGCCAGTAAGCACCCCGATATGTTTGCGGCTATTGCGCCGGTTGTGGGCTGGGGACATCCGGATTTAATGGCGCCCATTGCGCAGCATCGGCTTCCCGTGTGGGCATTTGCAGGTGGTCGCGATACGGCGGTTAACAAGAAGTTCTTTTATCCCGGTTTGGCGAAGTTGGAAGAGTTAGGGAGTAAAAACGTTCGCTTTACGGTAGAAGAAGATATGGCGCATGATACGTGGAAGCGTGTTTATGCGCGTGATGATCTCTATCTGTGGTTCTTGGCGCACCGTAAAAACTAAATTTAACCTAATCCATAAAAGCCCCAATCGACTTGTACTCGATTTGGGGCTTTTTTTATCTTTACAGAAAGGATATTTGGTTGTAGATTGATTCTTAATGATATCTTTGTGATATCACGCAATCGATGTTAACCCAAAGGAGAAATCTATGAATCAAGAAGTTGAAGCCAAAACCAGTTCCGGTTATCTGCTTTTAATTGTCTTATTGGCTGCACAAGTTGGCTGCCTGATGGCAGCTATATTTCTGGCACCTATTTTGAAGGTTATTGCCATCATCATGGGCATAGTCGTATTCGTGTGCTGGTGGGGTTTTTATCTGGTCAACCCTAACCAAGGCAAGGTTCTCCAGCTTTTTGGTCGCTATGTGGGCACCGATAGAACCAACGGTTTGCGCTGGGCCAATCCCTTTTATACCAAGCAGGCGGTGAGTTTGCGGGTGCGCAACTTTGAAAGCGGTCGCTTGAAGGTGAACGATTCAAACGGTAATCCCATCGAGATTGCAGCCATTATTGTGTGGCGTGTGGTGGATACAGCTGAAGCGGTATTCGAAGTCGATAACTATGAAAACTACGTAACCATCCAAAGTGAATCGGCATTACGTAATTTAGCGACAAGTTATCCCTATGAACACGATAAAGAGGATGAGCGCCTCTCATTGCGCAGTGATTCGAATGCGATAGCTAAAAAGCTGTTAACTGAGGTGCAAGATCGTCTACAAAAAGCCGGCGTAGAAGTCATGGAAACCCGTTTAAGCCATTTGGCTTATTCACCGGAAATCGCACAAGCCATGTTGCAACGTCAGCAAGCCAGTGCGGTCTTGTCCGCGCGCAGAATCATTGTGCAGGGCGCAGTCGGCATGGTGTCTGATGCCTTGGAGCAGTTATCTGAGCTGGGCGTGGTTGAGTTAGATAACGAGCGCAAAGCGGCTATGGTGAGCAATCTGTTGGTGGTCTTATGTGGTGATCAGCGCGCTCAGCCGGTGGTTAATGCGGGTAGTCTTTATTAATTTGATGAGTATTAACTGTGTCTAAAAAAGCCTATCCATTGCGTATTAATGAACAAGTGCTCGCTGCTTTGCAGCGCTGGGCGGATGATGATTTGCGTAGCTTAAATGCGCAAATTGAATATGTACTGCGCGATGCTTTGGTGAAAAGTGGGCGAGTGAAGTTGGTGCAGAAAGTCGTTACTGATGTTGAGCTGCTCGCTGATGGTGAGTCTATCAATGGCGATGAGCCTGAAATTGAATAGTTTGTAATTAAATAGCTAGGGGGTAAACCAATGCGTTGGGAATATAAAACTATAGATGTGAAGCGCAGCTTCTTTGGCGGCTCTATTAATGCCAGTGCATTGGAGGAGCAGTTAAATGCGTTGGGCCGAGACGGTTGGGAGTTGGTGTGCATAAATCAAAGCCAGATGCAGAGCGTTGTGGCTGTGTTGAAGCGCTCAAAAGGATAAAAAAACCGCAGCTGTGAGGCTGCGATTTTTGTATTTTGATCAGCTGTAAAAATAACAATCAGTTATACAAAGTATTCCGGATGCTCCTGAGGAATCACCTTAAGCACATTGTAAACATCTTTTAAATGAATGCTCATCGCCTTGGCTGCTTTTTCTGGCACTCCAGATTTGATCGCTTTAATGATAGCGGTGTGCTGCGCCATGATGCGTTTATATTGCTCATCGTCTTGCAAGCTCAAACAGCGTACGCGATCCATATGCGCTTTCTCCGCTTCAATGACTTGTGCAACGCGTGCATATTCAGTTCTGTTTGCAAGAGTTTGGTGGAATTTGTCATCCAGCTTTTGAAAGGCGAGGGGGTCGCTATCATCCGCGGCAATCTTTTGCTCGGCAATAATTTTTTCCCCTTCAAGAATAATATCGTCAGTCACATGCTCTGCAAGGTAAGACACCACCGATACTTCGATAGCTTCGCGTATAAAGCGAGCCTCTAATATTTTATTCATACTAAATTTAGTGACATAAGTACCGCGTTGCGGAAGTACTTCTACAAAGCCGATGTTGGAAAGCTGAATCAGCGCTTCGCGTACGGGCGTGCGGCTAACGCCAAATTGGTTGGCAAGTGACGTTTCAGAGATCATTTGGCCGGGTTGTAATTCCATACTGATAATAGCATCGCGCACAAAACTGAATATTTGAATAGCGGTCGGCCGATCAAATAACAAGCCTTTTGCATTGGTGTTCAAGGTAATGGGAGGCTGTTTGGCCATGCGTGACTCCAATATATTGTCTAGGTCTAGCGCCTAAGCGACAACGAATATATGAATGTGGGTATCGCCAAATCTGTCATTAATTGGCGGGAAACGGATGCTAATAGGTTCTCATCTTAACCCATACCCATCGCATTCTATGAAAAATAATTCGTATTGTAAAAGTGCGTTGGTAGGCCGAGAGTGCAGGAGTTGTTCGGTATGGCTTTATAAATTAATTGACGCACTAGTGTACAAGCAATATGATTGTACTGACTTGAGAGTGCGAGCAGAGTAATAAGCAAAAAAGCTCTGAGAGTGCTGCTAAGAATTATCTACTTTAGTTAAAGAGTCTTTTTGAAGATAACTTATTCTGTAGAGTCCAGTGTGTTTGGCCCTTTCACCAGCGAAGTTTACTTCGCTGGTTTTTTTATGTTTGCCAGTTGGTGAGTCGGAGTCGTTAGGCGAACCAATAATCCATTGAGCGATATGATTAAGCTTGATAAAGCTCGGTTAAGATGGGTAAACAAATTTTGAAATTGCGGCTTCGTGAACTAGTATACGGCTAGTTGATTGCTTTAGTGACTCCGCTCTGGAATTAAATAGCCTCCAGTTTGCCAGCCCCGCTTGCGGGGCTTTTTTTTGCTTGCTACTTGTGTTGCGCGAGCAACACTTGCAATGGGTGAGGTAGGCTAACGTAATCCATACGCTTAGTTTGGCTGCGGCAGGAATAACCCGTAGCAGTAAGCTTACCTGCGTTAGCCGGGTTGTTAACAACAGCGCCCCAAGAAAGCTGATAAATCTTCTTTGATGTTTCCACATTCGCTGCTTCGTGGCCAAATGTGCCAGACATTCCGCAGCAGCCGGTTTCAATCACTTTTAATGTTTGGCCAAGTTGCGCAAATACCGTTTGCCAATCTTTTACTGAGCTCACCGCATTGGTTTTTTCGGTGCAGTGCGCAAGCAATGAATAATCACCGCTACGGAAGTTTGCTTTTCTTGCAGCCAACAAATCTTGTTGTGTTACTAACCATTCTTGAATTAATTGCACTTTGGGGGTGTTCGCGCCCAGCAGTTTCTGATATTCACCGCGATAAGCCAACGTCATTGCAGGGTCTAAACCAATGAGTGGAATACCCGATGATGCCAAACCATTTAATAAGGTCGCATTAATATCTGCGGCTTTGGCAAAGGCGTTTAAGAATCCGTGAACTTGTAGCGGTTTGCCGTTGGGTTTGAAGGGCGCAACGAGCGTCGTAAAACCAAGTGTTTGTAAAACTTTTAGTGAGTCCAACACCACTGGCGTTTCAAAGTAGCTAGTGAACGCATCTTGCACCAAAATCACGGCTTTGGTTTTTTGCTCGGGCGTTAGCTGCGTAATATTTTCCAGTGTTGCCCATTGCACACCTAGCTTATTGAGTTCAGTTTGCAAACTGATGCCTGTAAGCAGTGGGCTATCCACCATGCCAGCCACTTTCGCCAAGATTTTTTGCATGAACTTCGGCTTCATTGCCGCGTTGTACAACCAAGGTACGCGCGCCAGTGTTGGAATCATAAATTCCAAACCGCCAATAAAATAATCTTTAAGTGGGCGCAAATAGCGGCTGTAATACAACTCTAAAAATTTGCTGCGGAATTCGGGGACGTCGACTTTGATCGGGCATTGACCAGCACAGGATTTGCACGCAAGACAACCCATCATAGAGTTGTGAACTTCGTGAGAGAAATCGTAGTCGCCGTTGCGCTTACCAAATGTATTCACGATTCGCGAAGGCAATGAAAATAAGAATGAAGCTTGCTTCACTTTTTTGCTCTCATCTAACGCATTTACGCCACGTTCACTCATTTGCTTAAGCCATTCACGCATTAAAGAGGCGCGGCCTTTGGGCGATTGCACGCGGTCGCGGGTGGCTTTAAACGATGGGCACATAGCATCGTTGGGGTTCCAGTTGTAGCAGAGGCCATTGCCATTGCAATGCATGCCTTCGCTATAACCTTCCCATACTTGCGCGATAATCTTGCGATCTGCTTGGCCGCGCGTTGCGACGCCGTCAATTTTTAAAAGTTCGATATTTTTTGCAGGCGTAGCAATTTTGCCCGGATTCAATTGATTGTGTGGATCAAACTCGGCTTTGATGCGCTGCAACTGTGGATAAAGTTCGCCAAAAAATTTGGGTGCATATTCAGAGCGTACGCCTTTACCGTGTTCGCCCCACAGTAGGCCGTTATATTTTTGAGTCAGTTCGGCCACGCGATCACTGATCATGCGCACCAATTTTTCTTGCTCAGGATCTTTCATGTCGATGGCTGGGCGAACATGCAGCACGCCTGCATCTACGTGGCCGAACATACCGTAGGCGAGATTATTTTCATCCAATAGCTGGCGAAATTCCAAAATAAAATCAGCCAAGTTTTCGGGCGGTACAGCTGTGTCTTCCACAAAGGGAATAGGGCGCGCTTCACCAGCGGCACCTCCTAGCAGGCCAACTGCTTTTTTGCGCATGCCCCAAATTTTATTGACGGCCTCGTTGCCCCAAGCGACTGAGTAACTGATGCGAACATTATTTTCGTTTTGCGCTTCTGAATCTAATTGATCAGTAAATTTCTTAACCGCTGCATTTAATTCGGCTTCATCGTGAGCGGTGTATTCCACTAAGTTGATGCCTTGGATTTTTTCACCACTTGCCGGCTCGGGGAAAAATTCCGCCACGCTGTGCCAAACAATATCTTTCATTGCCAGATTCAATACTTTTGAATCTACGGTTTCGATAGAGGTTGGGTCGGCTTTCATCAATTGTGTTGCATCGCGCAACGCAGCGTTGAAATCGCGGTAGTTGACGTTAATAAGCGCGCTGTATTTTGGAATAAC
>CAZZEV010000036.1:0-16430 GCA_964653305.1 uncultured Cellvibrionaceae bacterium
CCTGGTGCTGGTAACAACATCAAAACCAGCATTTTTCATAATGCTGGCATCCTGCCAGCTGCGGCCTTGGCCGAATTTAATCTTGCGCAAGTCGTCTAGGGTGTTTACCTGATCAAAGCGTGCTTGGTCACCGTTGCGAATAATAAGGACGCGATGGCTCATAAGGCCGCGGTAGGCATCTATGCGTATGGGTAAATAATCGCTTTCCATTTGATCGGAGGTGCCGCCCCACATAAGGGATACGCTGCCATTCTTCACCGATTCCATCAATCGTGGGCGGGAATAGGTTTCTTCGGTGGTTGAGAAAACGTAGGTTTTGCCACTGTAGTTGAGTGCTAGCTTGAGTAGGCCCTGCATGTAATCTGTTTGAACATTGGAAGGCATGTTGTATTTGACATGCTTCTCCGCTCCATAGGAAGGCAGGCTTAATAGGCTAATTAGGGTGGACAGCCCAGCGAAGACGCTGATATGGAGGCGGGTTGGGGTTCTAAAGAAGCTGAACATTATTTTCCTCGGCAAAATACGTTTACCACTTAAATTTAGTCTATAAAGTGATTTTTGCCTGAAAAAATAAAAATGCCACACATCCGAAGATGCATGGCATTAAAGGTACTGCAGGGATCGGTTATACAAAGGCGGCTGCGGTACTGCAGCGCCAGATCATGGCCATAAATTCATGTTGTTCTGCGTGGGTAATGGCAATACTTTCAACGCGACATACTTTGTGTTTATACCAAGTTAAATCATGGCGAATAAACGTAAGCTCTCCACTTGAGGATTCATCGACCGTGACGGCAACCGTGTGTGCTTCGGTCAGCTCTAACTGCTGAACGAGATCATTCAGTAAGTTGTGCATAGCTGTAGGGTTTTTTAGTGGGAGTTTGATGCCTTGCGCGCTGATAAAAATGTAATCGCGCCCGAGCAGCTGGCTAACACTTACGTGTTCCAGATCAATACTTGGGTGCTCAGGCAAATAATTCGCAAACTGAGGTAAATCTGTACTTTGCTGAAATGCATGTTGACTTGTTGCCATGCTTTGCTCCGCTGAAAACTTAAATGATTAAGTGATTGAACCGGCGGAAGTCTGGCGCGATAAGGCGATACAGATGGCTAGACAATCTAACGACAAAACTGACCGTTGAACTGTTTATCGGGCTGTACCTATACGCGTAGTGACTTCGTTATATTTGTAATGTGTCGAGCTATTGGCAGTCCGTTAGAAACGAATCTATCAGGGAGGCTTTTTAATTGCTAAGAATTCTTAGTATGCTTTTATAGAAAATATAAAGAAAAAAGTAATTAAAAAGCAATTAAGGAATAACAAAAAAGCGGCTATTTCCGCTTTTTTGTTTATTAATCAATGAGATATAGGTTATGGCTAAAGCTGCCTATTAATTAGGCTTTGCTTGATGGTGTCGCGCATTTTTCGTACAGCATTTTCAGTTGTTACCCAGTCGATACACGCATCTGTTACCGAAATGCCATATTTTAGGTCACATAGATTTGCAGGGATGCTCTGGCTGCCGGCGCCTATGTTGCTTTCTACCATCAAACCTATAATCGATTTATTGCCTTCAGCGATTTGATTGGCAACATTTTCCATCACTAACACTTGTAACTCATGGTTCTTATTGGAGTTCGCATGGCTGCAATCTACCATGATGTTCGGGGTGACTTTTGCCTTGGCTAAATCCTGCTCACACATAGCAACGCTGACAGAATCGTAGTTTGGTTTACCATTGCCGCCGCGCAATACCACGTGGCCATAAGCATTACCGCGAGTATGAATAATGGCAACTTGGCCTTCAGTATTAATACCTAAGAAACGATGCGGTTTAGAGACTGACTGCAGCGCATTGATCGCCACGGTCAAGCCGCCATCGGTGCCATTCTTAAAGCCAACTGCTGATGACAAACCGCTTGCCATTTCTCGGTGAGTTTGAGATTCGGTAGTGCGCGCGCCAATAGCAGACCAACTAATTAAGTCGTGTAAGTACTGTGGAGAGATTGGGTCAAGCGCTTCTGTGGCGGTTGGCAAACCCAGTTCTGCTATATCTAACAACAGCTTACGGCCGATATGTAATCCTTCTTGTATCTTGAAGGAGTCATTCAAGTAAGGATCATTGATCAAACCTTTCCAGCCTACGGTTGTGCGTGGCTTTTCAAAGTAAACGCGCATAACGATGTAAATAGTATCGCTCACTTCTTCAGCCAGCTTTTTAAGGCGTTGAGCGTAATCTTTCGCGGCTTCTACATCGTGAATAGAGCAAGGGCCTATTACGAGGAATATGCGGTGATCTTTGCGATCTAGAATATTGCGCACTACGGTACGGCCATGGGTCACAACATCGCGCGCCTTTGCACTTAAAGGCAATTTGGCCTTGAGTTCTGCGGGTGATATCAGCAACTCTTGGGATACAACATTAAGATCATCTACTTGAGTGTCAGTCATTACAGTTTTCCGTCAATTTGGTCATTTGTGAGGCTATTCTACTCAAATTTAAGGGTTTTAGTAGATGTATTTTATAATTATCACGATAAATTTAACCAACTTCTATGTTTTTCGGCTAGGTTGAAAAAGCAGCAAAAAAAATGATTTTGGGATTAAAGGTGATGTCCATCCTATTTGTTGGGCATTCAAGGCGATTTTGGTGAGCATTTAAAAAAATGAGGGTTACAAGGCTGCTAAATATATTCATTGAAGGCGGCAGGGTGCGGCTTAAATTTTTTATCAATTGCCTGTCAACCAATTTGAACGGGGCGCGTTAATAGCTATGAAGGCGAACAAAACGCCTATGTCACCTCATTGGAGAATCTTATGTTAAAGGCAATTTTTACTAAAACCCTTGTTTCGGCATCTCTATTTATTGCGTTAAGTTCGGCGCAGTCGGTTTTGGCGGCAGAACCTGCGGCTAAACATCAAAAACACAATGTGGTAAGCCGGCAGTCAGAACGTGTTAAAACCGATAACGGCTTTACGCGTACCACCAGCAAAACGGACGATCAGGGCGCCAGCGCTACTCGAAGAACGGATGTTGTTAGGAATAAAGAGGTCGGTACTCGCACCAGAACTTTATCGGGTACCACTTTTGACGGCAAGTCTTACACTGGCCAATCCACAGCTCAAAAAACCGATGCCGGCTATAGCGCCCAAGGTCAGTTAACAACGTCAGACGGCAAAGTGATTGATCGTTCTGTTAATGCCCAAGTTGATAAAGCGGCTAATACTGTCACTAAAGATATCTCTGTGACCCCAGTGGGTGGTGAAACTAAAACCAAAAGTGTTGTGCGCCCATTTAAAAGAAATAAACATTAGTGATTTTTAGGCTGTGCAGATAATCTCGGCGCAGTCTATTTAAAAAATAGTAGACTCGCTGAAAATTTATGTTCTGGATTCTGTGAATGTTAGAAAGCAACTTTGCCACTTCAAGTCACTGCGTAATAGAGCCGCCATTGCAGACGCTTGAAGGATTTTTAACAAGTGTAGAGCGCAGGGCTTATAGAACTGCGCTGCTGAGCACGCGCAGACCGGCAGATGCTTTGGATATTGTGCAAGACGCCATGACGCAATTAGTGCAGTACTACCGCGAGCATCAGAGTTGTGAGTGGCCTTTACTATTTCAACGAATTTTGCAACATCGCATTATGGATTGGCATCGTCAGGAAACGCGCAACAAAAAGTGGTTTTGGCAAACATCGGCACCCATAGATGACGATGCTGAAGATGAAATCAATGAAATTATTGATGTGCGCGCAGAGAATCCCGCGGAGATTTTAGCAAGGGCGAGCGATGTAAGTTGCGTCATTAAAGTGCTGGAAATTTTACCGCTGCGCCAGCGCCAAGCCTTTATGTTGCGCGCATGGGAGGGTTTTGATGTTCGCGAAACAGCTGCCACTATGGGCTGCAGCGAAGGCAGTGTAAAAACGCATTATTTTAGAGCTGTGCAAGTTTTACGTGAACACTTGAGTAAAAATGGGTGAGTATTCATCCTATAGAGGTAGATATGTCGGATAAAAAATTGTCGCCTGGGTTAAGCGCTGCTGATGAAAAATTAGCGATAGCCCTTAGTCAAACTTTAGACAAAAGTTTGGATGATATTGATGCTGTCAGTTTGCAGCGTTTAAAAAATGCGCGTCTGCAAGCTTTGCATCACTCGAATAGACCTGCCCGGCAGTGGTTGTCTTTGAGTGTTGCGGCAAGTGTTGCGGCGCTCTTGCTTGTCCCCATTATGTTTCAACAACTTTCTAGTTCAAAACCAGACCTCGATCTTGCTTCGCAGCAAGCGCCTTTTATGCAAGAAAGTCTTTCACCGGAAGTTCCGCTTTCATTGCAAGAGATGGATGATCTTGAAATGTTAATGGCATTGGAGGATAGCGATGTTTAAGTGGAACTTCTTTTCTCCGAGATGCTGTTGGATGGGTTTAGTGCTTGTAACGGCATCTGCACTTGCACAAGTGTCAATAGCGCCTTCGCAAGAGTTTTGGGATTACGTTGAAGAATATGGTGATGCCAATGGTAATGTGTTGGATCCGCTTGAATACGATCAAATCATCAATATTAAAAATGATGAAAAGTTTGTACTCAAAGATGCGACGAATGATAAGGCGACTGATACAACTAAGGTTAGAGATGCTGATATGAAAGTTGAACAAAAGTCATCTTCTGTTTCATCCACTGCGGCTACCAGTGCAATTAAAGGAGCAAAGCTATGAAAGCTATCATTCTCTTATTGTGTTTATGTTTTGCTCCTGCATTACTTGCAGATTCTGCACCTAATTGGAATCAATTGAGTGTTCAGCAACAACAAGTCCTATCTGCACTGGAAGGCAAGTGGGATGCTATGCCCATAGAGCGCCGTCAACAACTACTTAAAAAGGCAGATAACTTTTCCAGGCTAACGCCGGTGCAACAAGAAAAAATATTGAAACGATTCGAAACCTGGAAAAGCTTGCCAGACGATCAAAAAGAAAATCTGCGCAAACGTTATAAAAACTTTAATAGCTTGCCTGCTGATCAAAAATCCGAGGCGCGCAAGCGTTTAGAATGGTTTCAAGCTCTGCCGGAGGATAAAAAAGATGTTTTGCGCAACAAATGGAAAGCTATGACGCCAGAGCAAAAGCAAAAATTACGTGAACGTTTTAATAATATGACGCCAGATGAACGCAAAGCAGCGCGTGAGCGTTTAATGCGTCATCGTCAAAATAATAATGCCAAGTAAGGTGTTGTCTTGCCACTAAGGAATGGCGGACGTTTTGTATTGCTCGATTATTTATCAACCACTTTATCGAAATAATATTGTTCGTAGTCTTTGGGGAGATCGCTAATCAAAGGGTTGGACAGCTTAAATATTTTTCGTTGATGTAGTTTTACAAATTCTAAATTGGCGGTTTGATATTTGAGCCATAGTTGTTTTAGTGATCCATCGTTGTATGAAGTAATCAATCCCTCCTGTACCCGTGCAATTAAGAGTCTATTTTCTGCGTTGGTGTAGTAAAAGCGCGGTAGGGTATAACTTAATACAAAGGTTTCATCGTAGGTGAGTTCTTTAATATACTTAAAGGCTTCATATTCCCCTTTAATTTCATTAGCTCCTCGACAAAGTAAATCAACTCTGCCTGCTGCTGTCATTTTGAACAAGCCGGAGTAGCTGGGTGTTTCAGAGACATGGAAACCATTTGCCCGCAAAATATTGGTGTCAATCCAGCCTATACCTTGACCTATAGAGTATTTTTTGAGCTGTTCTACTGAGGTAACTTTTTTTAGGTCCTCTTTAATTTTGGGATTAACGAAACAAATTCTGTGTCCCAGAATGCCCAGCTCAACGGGAAAATTAATATAGGTTAAATCGCCTTTTGCACTGAACTGCTTGTCGTAACTTTCTTCAAGTAATAGATTGGGGTAAATCTTTAATTTTGCTGCATATCTTGCTCGGGGGCGGTTCATGGCTGGAATAAGTTGTAGGCGATAGTCACCGTATTTTACTTTGGTTTTATCCATAACCAACTTAACTAATTCAATGCTATAAGCTTCGCGGGTGTCTTCTAAGGTTTCTGGCGAGCGAATAGAAACCAGAAATTCAGCGTATGCAAATCTGCACACAAATACGTTTAGCAGAACAATCGTGGTTAAATGAAGCAATAGGCTGTATAAAGTCATTTTATATTTGCTGGACTGCATTCATTGGTTGCTCAAAGAATAAGGGGAAGTTTTCCTATCCTTAAGCTTAGCAGCTGAGGTGCTATTCTCCAGTGTAAGTGCTGTAGGTTATCTGTATTCTACGGGTGCGCCATCGGGCTTGCGGAGCACTATTAAATCGCTTCGGCTAACCCCTTGAGTCGCATCTCGGCAAAGCTCAAGAAATTTATGAATTCCTGTGGTCATAAATTTTTGTTTGTGTAATACAAAATTGAATTGTCGTTTTAAATCCAAGCCTGCAATTTCCAGTGGCACCAAGCTGCCGCGTTTAAAGGCATCCTTTAGGGCGAGTCGCGAAATACAGCCAATTCCCAAGCCAGATTCCACTGCGCGCTTAATTGCTTCTGTGTGCTCAAGTTCAAGCAGTACTTTTAAGTTTGTGAGCTGATGGCGCAAAGCCGCTTCAAATACTTGGCGAGTACCTGAGCCTCGCTCTCGCAAAATCCAGCTTTCGTTGGTTAAATCACTAAGCTTTAACTTTTTGCGATGGGCGAGTGGGTGGTCCGGCGCGGCGAAAATGACTAATTCATCATCTACCCATGGGGTTATGTGCAAATCTGGATGGTGACTATCGCCTTCGATTAGGCCTAGGTCTAACTTGAAGTTAGCGACTTGCTCAACAATGGTTGAGGTATTTTGTACAGATAGCTCAACGCGGCTTCCCGGGCTCTGCTGCATATAATTGCCAATTAACAAGGTCGCCAAGTAATTCCCGATGGTGAGCGTCGCGCCAATACGCAAGGAGCCAGCGCCGGTTTTACCCTCCAGTAACGACTCCAATTCTTGCGCCCTGTCTAACAACTCCATAGCTCTAGGTAATAATTCACGCCCTTCGGTGTTGAGTTGCAAGCGTTTGCCTTGACGATCAAAAAGGCGGGTGCCGAACTGCTTTTCTAGCTCTGCCAGCGCCATGCTGGTGGCTGATTGGGTCATGGAAAGGGCTTCGGCAGCACGCGATACGCTGCTTTCTCGTCCTATTGCGACCAATACTTCAATTTGGCGAAGGCTAAATTTCATTTTGGGATCTCATCTTCTACACAAGCCATAAGGTGGAACTGTAAATTTTATATCAGTATTAATGATTAACAATATAAGAATAATCAATTTTACAGATGATAATCAAGTTCATATAATGACCACAACTGATTAGGAGTGGCAAATATGAAAGTACTGGTTGGAGTAAAGCGCGTTGTGGATTACAACGTTCGTGTACGTGCAAAAACCGATGGCAGTGGGGCGGATATCGCCAGTGCCAAAATGAGCATAAACCCCTTTGACGAAAATGCCGTTGAAGAGGCTGTGCGCCTCAAAGAAGCCGGCGTTGCGACAGAAGTTGTGGTGGTCACCACTGGCGCAGCTAACGCGCAAGACGTTCTACGTCACGCGCTCGCTCTAGGTGCAGACCGCGCCATTCTGGTCGAAACAGCGGATCAGTTAGGCTCCTTGGCGACAGCCAAAGTATTGCGTGAAATTACCAAACGTGAAGCGCCACAACTGGTGTTGATGGGTAAACAAGCCATTGACGATGATGCTGCTGAAGTAGGCCAAATGCTTGCCGCTCTGTTGAACCTAAGCCAAGCGACCTTTGCATCTTCAATTAACATTGTTGACGGCAAAGCTGTGGTTACACGTGAGATTGATGGCGGCCAAGAAACCCTTGAACTGAATTTGCCCGCAGTAATTACTGCAGATTTACGCTTGAACGATCCGCGTTACATCAAGCTCCCTAATTTAATGATGGCTAAGAAAAAGCCCTTAGAAACGATTGCTTTGGCAGATTTAAGTTTAAGCACAGCAAGCAAGGTTGCGACTATCAATGTTGCAGAACCGCCCGCACGTGCGGCCGGTAAAATGCTTAATAGCGTTGAAGAATTGATTGAAATTTTGCAAGCAAAAGTCCAAACACAACATTAAGGGTGGTCTAAATGTCTATTTTATTAATTGCCGAATTCGACCAACAAACCTTAAAAGCTGCCACTCGCTCAGCCATTACGGCTGCAACGCAATTGGGTGGCAATATTGATGTGTTGATTATTGCTCACAGCGTTAATGCTATCGCGCAGCAAGTTGCAAAGGTACAGGGTGTCGCACGTGTTTTGGTGGCAGAAGATGTAGCCTACGCCAAACCACTCGCCGAAAATTTTGCGCCGGTTGTACAGGCTATTGCATCACACTATTCGCATGTGGTTGCTGCGGCGACTAGCTTTGGCAAAAACCTATTACCACGTGTTGCAGCATTACTTGACGTAGATATGGTTTCTGAAGTTACCAAAATTATCGATGCATCAACGTTTGTTCGCCCTCTTTATGCGGGCAACTTAAATGCAACTGTGCAAACCGGTGAAACAATAAAGTTGTTAACCGTTCGTCCGACTGGATTTGTTGCTGCAATAGACGGCGAGCAATCTGCACCGATTGAAGTTATTGAGAGCACTGGCGATAAAGCGCTGTCGCGTTTTGTCGGTGAAAACATTCAAGTGAGTGAGCGCCCAGAGTTGGGCACCGCAAACATTATTGTTACCGGTGGTCGCTCATTGGGGAGTGCAGAAAAATTTGATCAGGTGTTGTCGCCCTTGGCTGAGAAGTTAAACGCAGCCTTGGGTGCAACACGCGCTGCAGTGGATGCAGGCTTTGCGCCCAATGAGTGGCAGGTGGGTCAAACGGGTACTGTAGTGGCGCCGGATATTTATATCGCCATTGGTGTTTCAGGTGCTGCGCAACATATTGCGGGCATGAAAGATAGTCGCATGATAATTGCGATTAACCAAGACCCAGATGCACAAATCTTCCAGTGGGCTGATTATGGTTTGGTGGCAGACTTGTTTGACGCTGTTCCAAAAATATCAGCATCACTCTAATTTACAAATTTCATTTAAGGTAAAGAAAAAATGGCTGCTGTAGCGACCGAGAAAGTACTAAGTGTTCGTCACTGGAATGATTCACTGTTTAGTTTTACCACTACCCGTTCTGATGCATTGCGTTTTGAAAACGGTCAGTTTGTGATGATAGGTTTGGAGATTAATGGCCGCCCATTATTGCGCGCATACAGTATTGCCAGTGCAAACTATGAAGAAGAGTTAGAGTTTTTTAGTATCAAAGTGCCAAACGGCCCGTTAACCTCTCATTTACAAAATTTGAAAGTAGGTGATGACTTGCTTGTAGGTAAAAAGCCAACAGGTTCTTTGCTGATTGATGACTTAAAACCGGGCAAAAACTTGTACTACTTGAGTACCGGTACAGGTCTTGCGCCATTTTTAAGTTTAATTCGTGACCCTTCCGTTTACGAGAAGTTTGAAAAAATTGTACTTTTCCATGGCGTTCGCACGGTTAGCGAATTGGCGTATATGGATTACATCATGAATGAATTGCCACAGAATGAGTTTTTTGGCGAAGAAGTGCGTGACAAATTAATTTATTACCCATCAGTAACTCGTGAACCGTTCCGCAATCAAGGCCGTTTAACCGATTTGGTAGAGAGCGGCAAATTATTTGAAGATATCGGCTTACCGCCTTTCAACCCAGAAACCGACCGCGCTATGTTGTGCGGAAGCCCGGAGATGCTGAAAAGCACCTGCGAGCTACTAGATGCGCGCGGTTTCAAAATTTCCCCACGTATTGGCGAGCAAGGCGATTATGTCATCGAAAGAGCCTTCGTTGAGAAATAAAGCGTAGTAATTGTTCTAGCAGCAAAAAGAAAGGCGGTTTGTGAAAGCAATCCGCCTTTTTTATATCTGAGCAGTTGTTTACAATGCCTGCCGTTTTTATAGATGAATGTTAAAAGGTTTGAAAGGAATATGTTATGTTCAAAATAAGTTTAGCTATGGCGATTGCTGTTTTATCAACCGCTACTTTTGCAGAAGAGCAAAAGCCGTGGGAAGTAGAGATTGGTTTAGGTGCGATTGCGACGTCAGGCAACACGCAAACGACGAGTTTGCACACGAAGCTCGATATAAAGCAGAATCTAACCAAGTTTAAAAATGAATATATTATTAGTTCACTGTTTAAAGAAGATGAAATCACCCAAGCTAACAATGCCAAAGTAAAAGAAAAAACCGCAGATAAGTATTTACTCTCTGCCAAATCTGCCTACCAGCTAGCAAAGTCCAGTGCTGATAAATCCTATCTGTTTGGATTTTTGTCATACACTCACGACAAATTCGGTGCTTATAGAACTTATGAAACTGCAGCGCTGGGTTATGGCGACTGGTTTTATTCAACCGAAAAAGTAAACTGGTTTGTAGAGGCGGGTCCTGGTTATTTCCGCAGTGAAAGAGTGTTAGGTATTGGCATTCCTACTGACCCGTATGTTTATGATATGGAGCAGGGGGCATTGTTACGCGTGGCAACGCAGCTTGAATGGAAAGTCACGCAAACCGCAGTGTTTAAACAAGTTGTCAGTGTTGAAACTGGTTCAGACAACACTCGTAGCCTCAGCGAAACTTCACTCGCGGCCTCTATCAGCAATGCCATGCAAATGAAGCTCGCTTTTGCCGTTGCTAGCGACAGTAAAGTTGCACCGGGCAAAGAAAAGACCGATACAACTACCTCAGCAACAATTGTGTATAAGTTTTAGAAACTTGCTCAGCGAAAAATTGCGGGTTACGCCAGTGAGCTCGAACCTGCAGTTCGTTAAGAACTCACTTCTACGAATCTATACCCATCATCGAGTAACGGAAAATACAGCGCAGTTTTAATGTCGGTTTCGCCAAGGGCTGCGAAGCACGCTTTGTAGCGCGCGAGCTGTGCTTTATATGCCGCTGATTCTTGCGTAATAAAGTCTGTAAGGGTTTGCCCTGTGCTGGGCTCACTGCTTTTATAATCAATAATCCAGCGTGTGCCTTCCGATATAAACGTGCGGTCAATAATATTTTCACGCAGTTTTAAATCTATATGATTGCCTTGTTTGTGAGTGATGGCGAGTTCGCAGGCGCTTTGAGCGTGCGAATTGTCCAACAGCCATTGGCCGTGTTTGTCATTTACGGTGTTGGAGATGGCGCGTGTAATTTTTTGAATGGCTTGTGCAGTTTCATCTTGGTTCCAGCCATGTTGTTTTAATTGAAGTCGCCAAAATGGAGTCTGTGCTGCTTGCCATTTTGCAACATCAATTGAATTTGCTGTGCCTATCAGGTTTTGCAAGGCGCGGTGAATCACTGTGCCGGTATGGCGTGCGAGTTTGGCTGCGCGTGTTTCTGCCTCTGGTATATTTTCTTCGTCCTGAACTTCTTTGCCTCTATAGGCTTTCAGAATTTGATTGTCCGCTAATACTGGCGCTTGCCATTCAGGTTTTAATCGCAGCAGTTGTTGTAAGCCTGCGCGTTCAAATTTGCTTTCGATTGTGCTTGTTTGATTGAGTGAAGTGAATGAAATGGTTTTTACATTTTGCTTCACGTTTTGCCAAATGCTATTTAGCAGTGATTTCTTTGGTGGGTTTTTCCATGCAAGCTCACCTGAATCTGCGGCTTCAGTTTGTGCGAGGCTGGCAAATAGATAGAGCTTTTTAATAGCGCGCGTACAGCCCACATAGAATAAGCGTGTGGCTTCATACTCTAATTGCAGCGCAGATTCTTTTTGAATGTATTTGTAGAGCTTGTCTTTATCGCCACCTACAGGGGTGAGTGGCCCGAGCAATAATTGGCGTTCACCCTCATGGCTCAACCGTTCGCGCCACAAAATAAGTTGCTGACCATCGCTGGGTGATAACTTGTGCAGGCGTGGAATAATCACATGATCAAATTCCAAGCCTTTGGATTTGTGCATGGTCATGACTTGCAATTTTGCATCAGCATTTTGGCGTGGTGCGGCGTAAAGCTTGCCAACAGAGCGATTGAATTTTTGCCAATCGCTAATGCTGCCGCCTTGTTGGTGTTTTTCCACCAACGCAAAAAAGGTGGGAATGTCATTCATGTCTTGCGCGTCTAGCAATATTGCTGGGCCGCCAAGGGCCAGCCAAATACCTTCAAGCCATTGCCGCAAAGTTTTGCGGTGGCGCGCGGCAAGTGCTGGTTGAATGACACCGCGGAAACGTACCAGCGCTTGTTGCCCTGCGATACTGACACCTTCAATTTTTTCGGCGTGTAACACTTGTTGCCAAATAGTTGGGAAATCGTTTGCTTTTGCAATGGGATTAATATCGCCAAGCTGGCTATTTGCAATTGAGTGCAGATCTTTTAAATCCAATCCGCACCAAGGTGCACGCAAAATCGCAAGCCACGCAATGCGATCTGCAGGGTCTAAGAGTGCGCGCGTTAGGCTGGTGAGATCAATAATCGCCATGCGCTGCGCAAGGCTATCAATATCTGTGGCTTGCCAACTTAAACCCAATCGGCTCATGGCAGGGAAAATCTGCTGTAAATGATTGCGGCCGCGTGCGAGTAGGGCGACTGAATCTTCTGGGAACTGCGTGCGAATATCTTTAATAAGCTGTGCTATAGCTTCTGCTTCTTGCAGCTCGGCAATATAACGATCACCGCTACTAGATTCTGCCTCGTCCGATTCTTTCGAGTCATCGCTTTTTATAAACGGGCTTACATAAAGTTCAACTGCATTGCCTTCAAGTTCTGGCTTAAACGCATTGGAGGGCGAATACTTTACTGCGCCTCGGCTGATATCATCTTCCGCAGGGAATGCGGTTTGGAATTGCGTGTTTACCCAGTTTACAACGCCACTCTGCGAGCGAAAGTTTACGGTTAGATCTAATTTCTCTAAGGGTAAATGGCCTAGACCTTGTGCACGCGCCTCCAAAAAAATACCTACGTTGGCGTTGCGAAAGCTGTAACAACTTTGCATGCCGTCGCCCACAATAAATAAACTGCGTCCATCGCCCGTTTGCCAGCCGACAGTTAATTTTTTTAATAAATCGAGTTGTGTGCTCGCGGTGTCTTGAAACTCATCCACCAAAATATGGCGAATGCGATAATCCAACTGAAGCGCAATTTCGCTGGGCGAATCTTCATAACCGAGCGCGGTGAGTGCGGCTTGGCTTACAGCAGTAAAATCGGTTTCGCCTGTTTCTGCGAAGACAATTGTTAAGTGTGCAACTAATTGCGGCAATAATCGCGTGAGGCTATCGAGCAATGCCCATTGGCTTTCATCGTAATAGCTTGGCGGTAGATTGCGCAGCTCGTTGATAATAGTGGCAGCATCCGGCGTTTGCTCCATGAGCGCGCCCACCATTTCACCAAAGCGGTTTTTGTAATCAGGGCTTTCTTTGTTTTCTTTGGCAGCAGGGAAGCCTTGGTTCTTGGTGAGCGCTTTGCGAAAGCTGCCATCGTTAGTGAGTAAGAGTTCTACTAGCGCCAGCCATTGATTTAATTCCGCAATGTCGGGATTTGGTAAACCACTTATACCGTGCAATTGTGCGATCGCTGAATCAGGCGCAGATTCTTGTAGATTTCCCGCTGCCCAATCGGCAATGCTGGCGAGTTCGCTGCCGTGTAATTGCAAAACACGTGCGGCGGCAGTGAGGCTATCTTTAGTCACATCCTGTAATACAGATTCTAAATAGTGGCGAGCATTTGTATGCTGCGCAGCTAATACTAAGCCAAGCCATTGATCGCGCTTGGCGAGCAATGCCATTAACAAATTTTCGAGTGACCCTAAGTTGTTGTCTAAATGTTCTAGTAGGCGCGTTAAATCATCGCGCACGGCTGATTCAGATTCTAATTGGCTTAATAATTGGTGTACGGCTTTGCGATAGGCCGCATCGGTATCATCGCCGGGTTTGGGTGTGCTACCAAAACCGCTGGCAATCGGTAATTGCCGTGCGATTGCACTACACAAGCTATCGATGGTTTGAACGCGCAAGCGCTGTGGACATTGTAATAAATTCCAACCATTAGCTTGATCGTGTGCGAGTAAGTTTTTTGCCAATTGCCATGTAAGTAAATCGTGCGGGTTGCTCGGCTCTGTTTGATCTTTTGCTTTCCATAGGGCTTGTAGAACCCGGTCTTGCATTTCACCCGCTGCTTTACGGGTAAACGTGATGGCCAAAACTTCTTCTGGGTTATCGCACAGGCTTAATAATTTTAATAAGCGTTGGGTGAGCAAACCGGTTTTGCCAGAACCTGCGGGCGCGCTGACGGCGAATGAACGTGTAGGGTCTAATGCGGCTTGTCGTGCTAAATAATCGACGGGTTGATTATTTAATTGTAGATCAATTGTTAGTTGGCTCATTGTTTGTTGCTCCCTGCGGAAAATTGCGCGAGCGCATCGGCATCTGCCAATCGTGTGAGTGGTGCCAAATCTTCTGCATAGCTTTGCAAGGAAATATCTTTAAAATCCACACGCGCATCGCCGGAAATAAAATCACTGGCGAGTTGTTGTAATTGTGATTGCCATTCCTGTAATTGCACCTGCCAATCGTCTGCGGGTTTAATGCCTGCTTGATCTAAGCTGGTATCGTGCAATTCGCCAAGACCATCCCACTTTTGTACTTTTCGATTAATTTGCGCAAAACTAATCGCGGCAATATTGTCATTGGTCACGGCATACAGAGGTAATTGTGGCTCGGTAAAACGCTCGCCCTGCCACGATTTTGCGCTGGCGTTGCCAGTTTTGTAATCAATCAATAATTGGTCGCCGTTACTGAATTGATCAATACGGTCAATACGCAATTTCAGTGTTAATCCAGCAAACGCAATTTCTTGTTCTTGTTCTATAGCAATGACTTCAAAGTTGGGGCGTTCGCGTTCGCCTGCGAGCCATTCGCACAATAATTGCGTAAGACGTTTTTGTTCCAGCTCGCAATAGACTTTACCGAGCTTACGCGGGTTGCGTGCTTGGGCTTTGCCAATGATTTCTTCGGTGATTTTCGTCACCATTGTATGCACAACTGAATCGTCAATATTTGCCAGTGCGGTTGATGTTTTTAATTCACGCCAAATAGCCGCGAGCGATTCATGCAATAAATTCCCGCGTTCGGCTGCATTAAAACCTATTTCAGGTTCGTCTGGATTTTTAGCGCCCAAACGCAAACGCACAAAAGCTTCAAAGGGGCAGGCTGCTTGATATTTAAAAATACTGCTGCCGCCGCGTTGTGGTTCTTGTGCGCCTAATTCAGGGCCATTGGCATCATGAATGATTGCTAATTGCGTAGATTGTTGTAATGCGAAGTAATGATTATCCAGTTCAGAATTTTGCTGATCGAGTAGTTCCGCTAATGGCGTTAAGGGAATATCGCGAATTAATGCGCTCGGGCGTAATTCATTATCACCATCTCCGTGCGCGCTGCTAAAAATTACCTGTTGTGCGGATTCTTTGTAACGCTGGGTTAAACCCTGCGCAATTTCTAATTCGCGCGTTGCACTGGCGTGCGGCATATTGTGTTCGCGCTGCAAGTGCAAGGGTAATAATGGGTTTGGCGCTGGCACTGGCGGCCACTGGTTGTCGCTCAAACCCATGACCCATAAATGGCTAAATTGCAAACCTGCAGCTTCAAGCGCGCCCAAAATTTGAATTGGCGAGTCTGGTGTTTGCGCTTGAAACGGCGTCTTGTCTGCAAGCTCGCGCAAATAGCGGCAGGCTTGGCTGTAACTTAGAGGGGCTGAGTGGGTATCGATACACGCAAATTGGTCGCGCACTTCAAAGAATTGATTGAGCTGTTGATACTCCTGTGAATCTAAACGGCGTGAACCCGGCCAATTCATGGTCGTTAAAATTTCATCGAATACAGTTAACCATTCGCTCGCCGTTTTATTATCAAAGCGGCGACGCAATATATTTCCCACAGTTTCAAAATGATTGCTTAAGCCTAAGACTGCAAATACAGGAATGCGCTCTTCTAGTTTTTTGGCACAGTGACGTAAATCACTGGTGTTGATATTGATACGCCCTAATTTACGCAACTCAGTGATTAAATGCGCGCGGACAACGGTCTCTTGAGTTTCATCACCCCAAAACGGGGAATGTAATAAATTACAGAGTTTTTCCAAGGGCCAGTCGCTATCTTGCAGCGCAAGAATGTCAAACAAGCTGCTAATTAAGGGGGTTGATCCAAGCGGTGTACCGGCAGAAAAGTTAAAGGGCAGGGTATAGCGTTGTGAATCGGGCAGTAATGAATGGGCTTCAAAAACTTGCGTGAAAACGCGCTCAACTTGATCGCGGCATTGCCCAAGGTTGGGAGCAACAATTCCGATAAGTGCTGTTTCTGGCGCTTGTTGTAATTGTGTTTTGCTCCAAAGAGCGGCTGCGCGAATTTCTGCTTCGGTGGTGTCCGTTTGTGTGCGAGTGATCTGGG
>CAZZEV010000037.1:0-16224 GCA_964653305.1 uncultured Cellvibrionaceae bacterium
ACCTTGCCATTTTCATCGGTCCAGCGATAAACCTTTTCTTCTGGCTGCTCCTCGCGTTTGTGTGTGTCTGTTAGCGATTCTTCCTTGGCTTTTTGGCCGGTTCCTTGAGTGATATCCTCTAACGTGTAATGCACATTGGACTTTTGTCCTGCAGGTACTGGTTTTACAGGTTTTGTTGTTTCATCTTCTGATCCATCGCTAAAAATAATTTCTGATAGTTGGCGCATTTTTGGGTTCATTAATAGCGGTAGTTTGTTGGGTGAATTTAATTGCGCTTGAAATGCGGGGTCATTCACTATATCCAATACCCGTGGGTCGGTTTTTAGGACGACGACTTTTTGCCACGCTTGAATCATTTTTTCTGCCGCCGCTTGCTCGGTAGATTTATCGCTGGAATCTTCAGATGAAATGATTGCTTGCATATCCGGATTTTTAAGCAGTTGTTGAAAATCTTTATTCTGCATAAGCGATTCAACATTGCCATGATTTAATTCTGCTTGAAATTCAGGGTCGCTTAGCAGCTTTTTAACTTCACCATTGTTCGTCATGTTTTGCACATGGTTGAGAATGGCTTGCGGGTCTTGAGTGAGGGTTTTGGTGAGTTGACTGGAGCCTTTGTCGGAGGTAATTATGCCGACGGCAGTTGACGCTGCTGTCCTCACTAATTTTTTAGCGGCGCTATTAATAAAAGAATCATTAGCAATAAATGAGTCATTGCTCGCACTGGGCGTTTGTGTGGCTGGTGCGCCGCCATCAACCACATATTGTTTTATGGATTCTGCTTCTTCATCGCTGGGCGCACTAGGGCTTTTTTGTTGCTGTTGATTGGCCAACACAGGTGCGGCTGGCTTAATAACAAGATCAATTAAATAGACTGCAATTAACCCAAAGACTCCGCCAATAATTGCGCCAAACACCACGCCGCCAATTTTGGAGCCCATTTCGGTTATTGAGTTGCTCGGCGCCAAGCTCGCGAGAGAATTGAGTATTAGAGTGACGAGTAAACTCGCTACTAAAAAAATTGTGCAGCCTGCTACTAAAAATAAAATTAAACCATCCAGCCCGGTGTAAGCGCGCAGAATATTGGCAAAGGGTTTGGTGAGAAAAATAGCGGCAGGGTAGGCGACTATAAAACTGAGTACACGCGAAATAGCGCCTACAAATCCTTTTTGGTAACCGCGCCAAGTAAAAAACGCCAGAATCACAATAAAAATTATGGTGGTCATTTTTATAAATCCTTTCTCTTTGCTGAGGTGTTCTAATTATTGTTTGATGCAGCGCCTAACTAAACTACAGCTCCGCTATGGCGCCTTTGTGAATACCTTCAAAGGCTTTAACACGAATTCTAGAAGTGGGACGCTCGGCTTTGGTGGCTTGTGCAAAATGCTGGGCGATTAATTCTACGGTGCTATCTGTATCAATTAAATAACACACGCTTTGCGGAATGGTCAGTTCAAATGGCCCTTGTTGCGATACGTAGGCAAAATGATAATAGGTCACGTTGTTATACGTGGGCTCGGCTTTTATATCGCTTCGGGTACCAATATAAATGTCGCACCAGCGTTTAGCCCAAAGCTCTTCTAGCTCGGATGATTTATTGCCGTTCTCCCAAATATCAATGCGAGAGCGGTGCCCGTGTGCAATTCGCTGGCAGTTGCCTAGGTGTTTTTTAAGGCCGTGGCTGTAGTGGTAGTAGGAACCAGGTGCGTCCTCAAGGCTGAAGCTTAATTCAAGCTGAGCGACGCTTTCGGGAAACAGAGCTTTTAATTGGGAAATACACCATTGTGCGATGGTCTCTGGCGTTAGGACTTCGGCATCCACTAAAGCTATAGCATCACGGGGTGAGCGAGTCTGCAAGAATTGACCATCGTCACCAAATTGCCAGCGAATACTGAGAAACTCACCATCCTCTTCCACGGTAATATTGGGTGAACGCGTTGGTACCGCCAAGCGGTGATCGAGCTCAGTATCCAGCCAGTTACGCACTATCTTTTTCACTGTGCTGAAATCGCACACCATACCTTGTTCGTCTAAATCGCCTTTGAGCAGAATATTGGCTAAATAGGTCTCGCCCAGCAAGCCGCGTTGGGGGTCAAGAAAGCTAAAATCTACGTTGGTGAGCTTGTCTACAAAAAGCAACATGGCGATATTCGGGGGAAGTGAAACGGGCGACCATAATAACATTGCTCAGCGCAATGTGGGTTCATAAACATTGCGCTCAAGATGCAATAGGCTGTAATAACAAAACCTAGGAAACTGGTCTATTCTCTTTGGTAATGTCTTGAATGGTAAGGCATTGATAGTACCGCCTGTCTTCTAGGGGTATCAGCATTGAACAGGGAGGCGTGTTGTGCACGCTGCAAATGGGACCGGTTGGGAGTAGGTATTTCTGAAACAGGTGATTCTGGCCATCATACTGGGGCTCTTACCCCTTTCAGTTGCACGAGGAGCTTCCGATGAAGCGGCTCTCAGGGTTGCCTTCGTCTACAATTTTATTAAGTTTAGTGAGTGGCCCAATCAAGCTGATAGCCCTGCCTTGCACTTGTGCGTTATAGGTGCGAACCGTGACACCAAAGAGGCGATTACGCCGCTCAAAGGAAAGCCGGCAATCACTGAAAAAGTCGATGGTAAATCAGTCACTAGGCAGGCCGTTGAGCTTGTGTTTTTGGAAGACCCCACCAGCACTCTCCAGCAATTAAAAAGCTGTCATGTTCTTTATCGCCCATCTCGTTCTACGCCTATAGCTATTCCCGACCCGCTGCCCTTAGGCATACTGTTGATTGCCGATGATCCACATCCCTCGGAAACCAATGTCAGTATTGCATTAATGCGCAGCCGCGACGGCCGCATTGAGTTTGCTATTTCAACCGCAGCTGTCAATCTATCTGGCGTAAACATCAGCAGCCAATTGCTTAAGTTGTCCAAAACTCGTCAAGGAGGCAAATAGCCATGCTGAAAACCTCAATGTTTTCGCGCAAGGTGAGTCGGCTAACCATGATTGTTTCCACCTTGGCGGTACTCATTGCTGCCACTGTTGGTATTTGGCAGCAATACGATGCGGCGCACCAACAAGTTAATCGTCAGTTGAATATTTTGGCGCAGGCAACGGCTTTTAACGCCGCCTCTACCGTTATGTTTTATAAAGAGAAAGAAGCCAAAGAAGCTCTGGATGCTTTACAAGTTGACCCTGAGGTTGTTGCCGCGCGATTAATGTTACCCAACCAGCAGCTTTTTGCTGAGTATAAACGTGCCCCCATGGGTTCAGCGGTTATTGATCAGCAAATCGCGATAGACGTGGTTTGGAGGAATGAGACAGTCGGCAAGCTGATCATGGATGTTCAGTTATCTGCATTGCGCGAACAGCTGCAGCGGCAAATTGTGGTGGCACTGATTACGGCGTTTATTGCCTTAGTCTTTGCCGGACTATTTACGTATCGCTTCACCCACCTACTTACTCGCCCTCTGCGCATGCTTAGCGAATTGGCGCGGTCTGTGGGTGAAAAAGGCGATTACAGTATGCGTGCAGAGCCGAGCAAGGTGAAGGATGAGGTGGGCCTACTGACTCACCGCTTTAATGCCATGTTAGATCGTATTGAAGGACAAGATAGTGAACTGCGTAAACAGCAAGAATTGCTAGAGCAGCGTGTGGAAGAGCGCACAGCTCAACTGCGTCAGGAAACCGAGCGTGCCGAAGCGGCGAGCCGAGCAAAAAGTGAATTTTTAGCGGTCATGAGCCATGAAATTCGCACCCCACTCAATGGCATTTTAGGCATGACCAATATGCTGATTGATAGCCCCTTGGATGCCAAACAAAAACGCTTTGCACGCGTGGCGCGCAGTTCTGGCGAAGATCTACTCGCCATCATTAACGATATTTTGGATTTCTCTAAAATTGAAGCGGGTCGTTTAGAGCTTGAACCACGTCCCTTTCAGTTAAATGGCCTCTTGGAAGATTTGGCCGAGCGCTATGCGCCCATCGCCCAAGGTAAAGGTTTGGAGCTGTTGTGCAACACGCCCATACCACCAATATCCGTAGAGGGTGATTCTGCACGCTTGGCACAAGTGCTTACCAATCTCTTAAGTAATGCGATCAAATTTACCGTCGAGGGGGAGGTTATGCTCTCGGTTGAGCGTGTTGATGAGACGCCCGATCAGGTGAGTTTGCATTTTGCGGTACGAGATACGGGTATAGGTATTACGGCAGAACAGAAAGCAAAATTATTTAATGCTTTTACCCAAGCGGATACCTCCATGACCCGCAAATATGGTGGCACAGGTTTAGGCTTGGCAATTTCACAGCGTTTAATCAAGTTGATGGGTGGTGAGATTGCAATAGAGAGTAGTTTTGGTAAGGGCTCCTATTTTCATTTTTCACTCAGTCTGCCAAAAGTACCTGATCTGCGTAATTATCAGTTGGTATCGGGCTTTGAAAATATTCGTATTTTGGTTGTAGATGACAATAAAACGAATCTTGAAATTTTGGACTATTGGCTGACGTCTTGGGGCGCACAACCTGTGCTGGCGGAATCTGCTCCAGAAGCCTTGGCGCTCTTGCAGCAAGCCGCTGACAATCAACAGCCGTTCCAGCTTTTATTAACCGATTGGATGATGCCCGATATGGATGGCGGCGCATTGATTGAGGCAGTTCATTTAGATTCGCGCTTGAGTGCAATTTCCATAGTGATTTTGAGTTCTGCGGGTATGGCGGCAAGACCCGATATTGCAGCAAAAACAAGCTATTTGTTAAAACCTGTGCGGCAGTCTGAATTGCACAATCTTATCGCCCGAATCCTTGCCGGGGACATGGTAAAAACACACAACGGTGTATTAACACCTGCCGTTCCAGAGCTGGCGATGGGTGAAAATTGGTTGCCTAAACTGAAAGGCAGAATTTTATTGGCAGAAGATAATTTAGTGAATCAAGAAGTCGCTATGGCGATGCTACAACGCTTAGGGGTTTGCGCAAAAATTGCAGGTAATGGTTTAGATGCTACCAAGCTGGTTGAAAATGAATTCTTTGATTTGGTGTTAATGGATTGCCATATGCCAATTATGGATGGCTTTGAAGCTACACAAAAAATACGTGCGCGTGAGATGAGTTTAGCATTGCCCAAATTACCGGTAATTGCATTGACTGCGAATGCCATTATGGGCGATAGAGAAAATTGCCTCGCAAAGGGAATGGATGATTATTTAAGTAAACCTTTTACAGTTGAGCAGTTGCATAAAGTTTTGTCTCAATGGTTGCCGCTGCGTGAAAGCCATGATCAAGAGCAGCATGCAGTTGCAGAAGAATTTGCGGTAAACGTCAAAATAGATCGTAAAGTATTAACGCAACTGAAGAACTTAAAAGCGGGGCTATTAGTTCGAATTATCGATCTCTATATAGAGTCAAGCCCGCAATTATTATTAGATATAGAGCAGGCTGTTGCGCAGCGAGATACCAATAGCATTTATAAAATTGCGCACAGTTTAAAAAATAGCTCCGCTAATTTAGGCATTACAGATTTAACTAATTTATGTCGCGAGCTAGAGATAAAGGGCCGCGAAGGTGATTTGGTGGCGAGTGTTGATTTAGTTGCCGACATTAAACGGCTTTACGGTTCAGTTGCTGCAGCGCTTTTGTCCATTAAAAATGAGGACGCCGCACATGGATAGACAAAAGACAAAGCCAGCAGTCGTCTTGGTTGTGGATGATGACGAAGCTGCGCGCTTGATGATGGTGGCTACCTTAGAGCAGGCAGGTTTTAGTGTTCTCACCGCTGCAAATTGTGGTGCAGCTCGCGCAATTTTTCAGCAGCAAGAATTAAATATTATTTTGTTGGATGTGCTCTTGCCAGATGGCGATGGCTTCACGCTGTGTGCCGAATTTTTGAGTCATCCACGCGGGCGCGATTTACCTATCGCTATGGTTACGGGTTTAGATGATGTGGAGTCCATCAGCCTAGCTTACCAAAGTGGCGCTACAGATTTTATTACCAAGCCTGTAAGTTGGGGAACCTTGCCGTATCGCATTCAATATATTTTGCGTGCAAGCCATGCCATTGTAGATTTAAGTGTGAGTGAAAGCAAAACCCGTGCGCTCCTCTCCGCTATCCCCGATATCATCATGCGTATTCAAGCAGACGGTAAAGTGTTGGATATGCAAGTCGGCTCCTATGTCTATGATATGGGTGAATGGATTACGCAAGGCGAAGGTCAGGCATTTGGTTACTTGCCGCAAGGTATATTTGATTCCGTAAGCAATGAAATTCATTCAGCTCTTACGGGCCGCGAAATGCAGCTCATTGAATTTCAATGGTCGCAAGATGTTGAGCGGGTTAGATTTTGGGAAGCGCGAATATTACCCCGTAACCGCGACGAAGTGCTCATGGTGGTTCGTGAAATAACCCAGCGTAAAAAGCAAGATACGCAGATGCGTTTGTGGGCCAAAGTGTTCGAGGGCTCCAACGAAGCTATCATGATTACCGATAGCAACTTGAATATTATTTCGGTGAATCGTGCCTACCAAACCATAATGGGATTTAGCGAAGCGGAAGTGGTTGGTATAGATACAAAAGCAGTGGGTGCGAAATTGCATACGTACAGCTTTTTCCGCAACTTAGTATCGATTCTGAAAGAGCAGGGGCACTGGCAGGGGGAGTTAGCGAATCAGCGCAAAAATGGCGAAATATTTCCCTCGTGGTATTCCATTAGCTTGGTACCGAATGCGCAGGGTGAACCCGAAAATTACATTGCTATATTTAACGATATTACTGAATATAAAAATTCGCGTGCGCAAATTGATTTCCTTGCTCATCACGATAATTTAACCGGATTGCCCAATCGTGTCTTGCTTAACGACCGCTTGGAAATGGCAATCAATACGGCTACTCGTCAAAGCGAAAAAATTGGCGTGTTGTTTATCGACCTCGATCGTTTTAAAAATGTTAATGACTCCCTCGGCCACAGTGTGGGCGATCAATTGCTGAAAGAAGCGGCTAAGCGCTTAAGCTCAATCGTGCGCACAGGCGACACGGTTTCGCGTTTAGGTGGCGATGAATTTGTAGTGCTTTTCCCCAAGATAAAGGATGAAACCAATCTTGCAGATCTCACCATTAAATTGCGCGATGTACTGCAGCATCCTTATAGTATTGGCGGCATTAGTTTGCATATTACACCGAGTATCGGCATTGCCATATTTCCCGATGATGGCGATAACGTAAATACGTTGATTAAAAATGCCGATGCCGCCATGTATCTCGCCAAAGAAAAAGGCCGCAACAATTATCAATTTTATACTCCCTTACTCAACTCGCGCACATTGGATCGTTTAAAGCTCGAAAGCGATTTGCGTTTGGCGTTGAATCACGGTGGGTTTGAATTACATTATCAACCACAAATTTTTGCTCATAGTGGTAACTTGTGGGGTGCAGAGGCTTTGGTGCGTTGGCGTCACCCAGAGCGCGGTTTGGTGTCGCCAGCAGATTTTATTCCCATCGCGGAAGAAACGGGTTTAATCATTCCCTTGGGCGAATGGGTGTTTGCCGAAGCTGCGCGTCAAGTGACTGCATGGCGCAAACAGGGTTTGCTCAATTTGGTAGTAAGCGTCAATATTTCAGCTGTGCAATTCCGCAAAGATGATTTTGTGGAGCGTATTAAAACGATTTTAAAAGAAGAGGGTGCGGCAGCACATTCGCTTGAGTTGGAGTTGACAGAAAGTATTTTGATGCACGATATGGAATCTTCCATTGAAACCTTAAAATATTTGCGCGAATTAGGTTTTCGTATCGCTATCGACGATTTTGGCACTGGTTTTTCCAGTCTAAACTATTTACGCCGCTTGCCCGTAAATGTTTTGAAAATCGATCAATCGTTTGTACGTGAAATGTTGGCAGAGCAAGCATCTTTGGCAATCGTTGAATCCATTATTTCGCTCGCCCATTCGCTCGGTAAAGAAACCATTGCGGAAGGTGTGGAAACGCAAGCAGAGTTAGATGTGCTTACCGAGCGCGGTTGTCGGCTAATGCAAGGCTATTATTTTTCTAAACCTTTACCGGTATTGAATTTTGAAGCTTGGGTGCGCGCTCGCAATGGGGTTGAGTTTATTAACTAGTATTAACTCGTTAATGTTGTAATCAGCAAAAAATGAAGGATTGAGGTGTTAACACAAATAAGGTGGTTTGGGTATGAACCTAGGTAGTAAACATTATCGTAGATGCGCATTAACAATTATTGCACTGTGCATTTGCTTGCAGGGCTTTGCTGCAGATAATAACTACTTAACGATGGATTTAGCGCAGTTGATGCAAGTTCGAGTTGTATCCTCCACCTTAACTGAAAAAAATCTGCGGACAGTGCCATCATCTGTTACGGTTTTCACGTATCAACAAATTGAATCAATGGGTATCAACACACTGGAAGAGTTGTTGAATTTTGTGCCCGGTTTTCAAGATTTTCGTCAGGCTGATTCAGGCTATGAATATTACCACAGCGCGCGTGGCCGCCGTACGGATGCTCAAGCTCGTGAAATATTAGTCATGATAGATGGTCAGCGTTTTCAAAGCGAAGGCTTTTCGGGTGTTTTTATGCCGATAACGCTGCTCAGCAACATTGAAAAAGTGGAAATAATTCGCGGCCCCGGGTCTGCGCTTTATGGCTCAAATGCATTTACCGGTGTTATCAATATTACTACGCAGAAGAATACCAATGAAGTTAAAGTGCGTTACGGTACTCATAATAATAGTTTCGGACAAGTACTCTATAATACAAAAATAAATGACTACACTGTGGATATTGCTGCAGATGTTTTTAGTGATAAAGGTGAACTTTATCGTCTTGAAAGCGCAGTTGATAACAAATTGTATGATTCTCGCGATCCCAGCGATGGCTATGGCATCAATATAAAAATAGCAGGTGAAACAACCCAATGGAATGCGATTCGCCAAGTGCAAACAGCCCATGAATTTTATGTTGTGGAAACCCTATCGAATCAATTCAACGAAATGAAAAAGCAATATTCGGCGCTTCAGTTCAAGAAAACCATTGGTTGGAATGATGTTGTTAACACCCATTACACAATTCGTTACTCAGAATTGGTGCGTGATATTCAAGCCGGCTTTTTTTCGACGAAAGCAAGTTTTCAAGGCAATTTACAATCTGTCGATTTTAATCTGAATAATGATTTCGCAATGAGTGATAATCATAGTGTGCAGTTCGGTCTAGAGCAGCGGCACATGCAGATGGATAAAGCAGTATTAAAAACCGTCATTGGCGATTTGCTATTAACAGATGCTTACTCTGCCAATGTCTCAGGGCTTTATGCTCAAAGCCAGTATAAATTTCCCGAAAAAACAGAGCTTACATTCGGGGCGCGTTACGATCATTATTCAGACATAGGTTCGGCCTTTAGTCCTCGTTTTGGTATCACCCATCAAGTTTCTGATATTCAAACACTGAAATTACTCGTAGGAAAAGCATTTCGTGCGCCTACATTTTCAGATCTAGCTGTATCAAATAATACCGCCATACAAGGTAATCCCAATTTAAAGCCCGAAACCATTACAACATGGGAATTAGTGTGGATGGGCAATTGGCAACACAATTCACTTACTCTAACCGCCTTTGATAGCTGTATTGACGATGCAATAGTACAAGGGTTTGTCGGCCAAATACGGCAATTTGTAAATGCGGAACAAGATGAAAACTCACAGGGTGTAGAAATGGAATACCTTGCGCAGCTGGGAGCTGATTGGCAACTGCGTGCACAGTACAGCTTTTTCAATACCTTGCCTGAATCCTCCTTTCGCCAAGCTGATAATCTTGCTTCATTGATCGTGAATTACCAGCATGAAAAGTGGAATATTAATGTGTCAGCAAACCATGCTGGCGAACGTGAAATGTTATCAGGCAGTAATAAAGTTAGTTTGAATGCGTACTGGTTGGCCAATACTAAGGTGCAATATCGGTTTAACGATGATACCAATATTTATTTGCAAGCAAAGAACATGTTTAACGAAAAATATCTAACGCCTTCACAGGGAACAGCATTAACCCGAGGTATTCCCAATCGTGGGCGGGAGCTAAGTGTCGGGTTAGATTGGGCACTGTAATTTTTTGATCATAAGAATTCATACTTTTTAACTCCATTGTCATCCCCACTGCGTGAGGATGACGATTCTCTTCTGAATTTAATTCATCCTTTTGCCCCTACGCGTTCGCTGAATCTTTACGCGTTATACTTCTGTTCGCAACTTTTTGATTGCTTACATTGTTGACATATAAAGCACGCAAAATTTTCGCCGCTTCTACCATGCGTAACAACGCTGCTTCAGTCTCCGGCCAACGGCGAGTTTTTAAACCACAATCGGGGTTAATCCACAAACGTTCTACGGGAATTTCGCGTGCGGCGCGTTTTACTAAATTCACCATGGTTGCCACTTCAGGAATATTTGGTGAGTGAATATCGTAAACGCCGGGGCCAATATCATTCGGGTAATTAAAGTTTTCAAACGCCTGCAATAATTCACCATCGGAACGCGATGTTTCAATGGTAATCACATCTGCATCCAAATCGGCAATGGCTTTAATAATGTCATTGAATTCCGAATAGCACATGTGAGTGTGAATTTGCGTTTCGTCTTGCACACCGCTGGCGCTAATACGGAACGCATTTACGGCCCACTCCAAATATTCTGCGCGATCTTTCACTCGCAGCGGCAGGCCTTCACGAATAGCCGGCTCATCAATTTGAATCACTTTAATGCCCGCGGCTTCCAAATCTGCCACTTCATCGCGCAGTGCTAAGGCAATTTGTCGCGCCGTGGTTGCTCGCGGTTGATCATCGCGCACGAATGACCAGAACAACATGGTGATAGGCCCAGTGAGCATACCTTTTACAGGTTTACTGCTAAGCGACTGTGCGTACTTCGCCCAATTAACGGTAATGGGGAAGGGGCGCGACACATCGCCAAAAATAATCGGCGGTTTAACGCAGCGCGAACCATAACTCTGCACCCAGCCGTATTGAGTAAATGCATAGCCATCCAGCTGTTCACCAAAATATTCCACCATGTCATTGCGCTCGGCTTCACCGTGCACCAAGACATCCAAATCAATTTGCTCTTGTCGAACAATGCATTCGGCAATTTCTGCACGAATTTTTTGCTCGTAATCCTGTGCGTTAATATCGCCCTTTTTATATTCACTGCGCACCAAGCGGATAAAATCTGTCTGCGGAAATGAACCAATGGTGGTGGTGGGGAAGAGCGGCAGTTTTAAATGTGCTTGTTGCTTGGCAATGCGTACCGGAAATGCAGAGGCGCGCTCAGCATCTTTCGCGGTAACAGATTGCAAACGCGCTTGCACTTGTGGGTTGTGAATTTTTGGCGAGAGAGCCCGTGCGAGTACAGCGGTATTGCTGATTTTTAATTGCCCTTGCGCTATCTCATCAAGTGGGTGAACTAACAGGGTTTTGAGGGCTACAACTTCTTGTACTTTTTGTTTTGCAAATGCTAGCCAACTTTTTAGATCTGTATCTAACTTTGCTTCGCGATTTAAATCCACCGGTGAATGCAAGAGTGAGCACGAGGGCGCAATCCAGAGACGATCGCCCAAGCGAGTTTTTGCGGTGTGCAATAAATTTAGCGATTTTTGTAAATCGTTACGCCAAATATTGCGGCCATCTACAATACCTATAGATAAAACTTTATGAGCCGCTAAACGATCAATCACGGTTAACACTTGCTCGGGTGCACGCACAGCATCTATATGCAAACCGGCAACGGGTAAGTTCACCGCTGTCGATAGGTTTTCACCTAACGCGCCAAAATAAGTGGCGAGTAAAACTTGCAATTGTTTGTGCTGTAAACGGTTGTAGACAGATTCAAAGGCGCGCTGCCATTTCGCGGGTAAATCCAACACTAAAATTGGCTCGTCAATTTGTACCCAAGTTGCGCCTACATCAGCAAGTGCTTGTAAGAGTTGGGTATAGGCTGGCAATAAACTTTCTAATAAATCAAAGCGATCAAAGCCTTCGCCTTTTTCTTTGCCGAGCCACAAATAAGAAAGTGGGCCAAGAATTACTGGCTTCACTTTATGACCGAGCGTAATCGCCTCGGCAGTTTCGTCGATAATTTGCGTCCAGCTCAGTGCAAACGTTTGCCCCGCGTGAAACTCTGGTACCAAGTAGTGGTAGTTAGTATCAAACCATTTGGTCATATCAGATGCGCTGCTTGCTGCACCGCTGGGCGCACGGCCACGGGCAACGCGGAATAGAGTATCCAAATCTATGTCGTTACAAGCCTGCAGCTTGTGATTGTGTTGGTGGTGTTCAGTGTGAGCATGTGCGCAGCAAGCTGATGGTTCCGCATCAACTTGGTTGCCTTCAATAATATTTTCTTTGCGGTGACGCGCAGGAATATTGCCGAGCGTTGCAGACAAGGTGAGCACTTGGTCGTACCAAGCAAAATCGCCCGTGGGGATCAAGTTCAAGCCAGCATCGGCTTGTAGTTGCCAATGAGTCTTGCGCAGCTCGCGGCCAATCGCTTCCAAGTCAGCTTGGGTGATATGGCCGCGCCAATAGGCTTCTTGCGCCTTCTTGAGCTCGCGGTCGGCACCGATACGTGGGAAGCCGAGATTGTGAGTGGTGATGTTTTGAGACATTTGAAATTACCTTTTTCGATTCATTTGAGAGTGAAGGCATTGTTCCGCAGGACTTAATATGAATCAAACTGGTAATTTTCAGGTTTAACATGAATTTTTTTAATGTATGATCTGTAGGTTGGTGGTGAGCTAGCGAACCCCAACGTTGGATCGACCTATGAATTGTTGGGGTTCGTTCCTCACCGCCAACCTACATGAGTGCATTGTTATGCTCGAAATCCGCCACTTAAAAACTCTAATCGCCTTGCGCGAAACTGGCAGCCTGGTCGAAGCCGCTGAGCGAGTATTCCTCACGCAGTCAGCTTTATCGCATCAGCTCAAAGAGTTGGAATCCAAGCTGGAGTGCGAGTTATTTATCCGCAAAAGCCGCCCGCTGCGTTTTAGCGAAGCAGGCAAGCGCTTACTGCTCTTGGCAGATGATGTACTTACACGGGTGGACGACGCTGAGCGCGATATTAAGAAATTAATTCACGGTGAGGCGGGGCGGTTATTTATGGCGATTGAATGCCACAGTTGCTTCAATTGGTTAATGCCTACCATAGATATCTACCGCAACCAGTGGCCAGCAATTGAGTTGGATTTCTCTGGCGGCTTTACGTTTGAGCCACTTCCCGCACTCGCGCAAGGCGAAGTGGATTTGGTAATTACTTCAGATCCGCAACCCATCAGAGGCGTGAAATATGTGCCGCTGTTTTCCTATGAAATGCATATTGGAATCGCCAATCAACATTCGCTCGCTACAAAAACATTTTTGCAGCCGCAGGACCTAGCGGATCAAACCTTAATTACCTATCCCGTCGAGCGCAGCCGCTTGGATGTATTCAAACAATTTCTAAACCCCGCCGGTATTGAACCGCTTGCGGTGCGCACCTCGGAATTAACCTTAATGATGGTGCAGCTCGTCGCCAGTGGCCGTGGCGTATGCGCATTACCCAATTGGGTGTTAGCAGAATATGCGGATAAACAATTAATCAGCGTGCGTTCCGCTGGCGAAAAAGGTATTTGGCCAACACTCTATGCAGCGATTCGTGAGGAACAATTAACCACAAGCTATGTGCAGGATTTTTTGAATTTGGCGAAGGCGCATTGCTTGAAAAATTTACAGGGGGTTATTCCAGCTACTGCCACAGTAGGTCTATAAACAGTAGGCCTATAAAATGTTCTGTGCGGAATTGCGTTGAAGAAAACACGGTCTATTATTATAGTCTAATTAACCTTTAGGCTCGTTTTGTAATGCAAAATCTATCATTGCGTAAATTGATTGTCCTTCTCATCGCCGTTGTCGTGGGAGGAATAGTAATTTTGGCGTCATGGTCTTACTACTCCACTCAGAAAATAAAAATAGGCAGTTTGCTGTACTCCCAAATAATTGAATCCAATGATGTGGTGGCCGATATATTGCCACCCCCGCAATATATCGTAGAGGCGTTTTTACTTGCCCACCAAATGAGATCGGCGTCGCCAGAACAGAGAGCGAGCTTAAAAAAACGCTTTGATGAAACCTACGCGGAGTTACAGCAAGGTCATGAACGCTGGGTAAAAAGTGATTTACAAAAAGATCTAAAAAACGCAATCACACAAAAAACCTATGATCCTGCTGCTGATTTTTACAAAGAGGCACAGCAAAATTTTCTGCCTGCGCTTGCATCGGGTAATGAGGAGGTATTGGATAGATCTATGCAAAAGCTTGCTGATTACTATCAGCAAAATAGGGAAGCTGTGAATGAGTTGGTAGCTGCAAGCGTGGCACATAAATCTGACTTGGAAAGCCTAACCAAAGCTGAGCATGGGAATTATCTCTTTTGGTTTTTTTCGGTGGCCATAAGTGTTGTTCTTATAAGTGTATTTATTGCATTTAATGTGATCGCTGAAGTGCGTCACCGCTTGCAGAAAGTTTCAAAAGTAGTTCGTCAGCTAGCTAGCGGTGATTTAAGTGGGCGTGTCAATCTGCAGGTGGATGATGATTTTGGTCAGATTGGCTCTGAGATAAATGCCATGACTAGTCAATTTAAAAATATTCTTTCCCAGTTACGCCAGTCTGCAGAGCAGCTTTCAATATCTGCCTCTCAGTGTGCCAGTGTTTGTCGCGATGGCGTATCAGATTTGCATGAGCAACATCAAATGAGTATTTCTCTGGCTGCAGGTATGACACAAATGTCTTCTGCGATAGGGAATGTTTCCAGAGGATCAAGTGAAACCTTGATGCGTGTGGAGCAAGCAAAATCTGCCACGCAGCTTGGCATAAAAAACATGAATGAGCATATTCATAAAGTCCATAATATTGCCCTTAACATTGAGCGCGCTGCGAATAATGTGGAACAGCTAAGCGCATTGAGTAATACCATTGGTAGTGTATTGGATGTCATTAGAGGTATCTCAGAGCAAACTAATTTATTAGCCTTAAACGCAGCGATTGAAGCCGCTCGCGCGGGTGAGCAAGGTAGAGGTTTTGCAGTTGTTGCTGATGAAGTTAGAACGCTTGCCAGCCGTACAGGAAATTCAACAACTGAAATTCAACAGATGATTGAAAAATTGCAAGCAAGTACAAATGATGCCGTGAAAGATATGGTGTTAAGCCGTGAAGATGCAAAAAGTGGTGTTGAAGATGTTTCGCTTGTAGGCGGATTACTGCAAAATCTTTGTGATGCTGTAGAAGGTATTCATTTAATGAACTCGGACATGGCCGCGAGTGCTGAAGAGCAAAGTAATGTCACTAAAGAGTTTGACCGTAATTTGCGTGAAATGACATCTCTAACGGATAAGACATTTAATGGAATGAAAGATATTAGAGCTACAGCCGAACAACTTTCAGGCTTAGCTTTTGAACAAAATAAATTGGTTGAAAAGTTTACATTTTAGCAGCGTTATTATTAAAAAGTTAGTTCAAAATTAAGCTGGCGCATGCTCAAGCTACTTATACATTGGTAGAAACAAACTGTACGATTCCGAAGGTGATGTCTATACCGTGTCTAGATGATTTTTAGATGGAGATGATAAATACTCTAGAAATGCATTTGACGATATTGGTTTTGAAAATAAATAGCCTTGTGCAAAATTACATCCGCGTTCATTTAAAAATAATCTTTGAGCATTATTTTCTACCCCTTCAGCGATTATCTTCATGGGCAAAATGTTGTGTAAGCTTATAATAGCTCTTACCATTTCATCGTGCTCAGGTCCGGTACCTATTTTAGAAATAAAAGAACGATCAATTTTTAAATAGTGTGGTGCAAAGCGGATGATGTAACTCAAAGATGAAAAGCCAATACCAAAATCATCAAGTGAAATTTCAACTCCAAGGTCTTTTAGTTGGCTGATCTGAAGTAAAATGAGCTCCGTATTTTGCAAAAATATCTGTTCAGTAATTTCTAAAATAATGCTGTTTGCAGTTAATTCATAAGTATCAAGTTTGCTTTTTATATTGCTGACAAGATTGTTGTGCTGGAATTGCAGCGCTGTAATATTGATGGCTACTTTAATGTGGAACCCATTTTTTTGCCATTCCTTCGCTGTTTTGCAGGCTTCATTAATTACCCAATCGTCAATTCGAGTTATAAGCCCAGATTCCTGCGCATAATGTAT
>CAZZEV010000038.1:0-16136 GCA_964653305.1 uncultured Cellvibrionaceae bacterium
TAAAGGTTTTGGTCGTCAGAAAGGACATTCCGAGCTCTATCGTGGTGCTGAATACGTGGTGGATTTTTTGCCTAAGACCAAAGTGGAAATCGCTGTGGCTGGGTCAGAGGTTGATCGTGTTGTGGAGGCCATTACTAAGGCAGCCAATAGCAGCAAGATTGGCGATGGGAAAATTTTTGTGTAGAGCTTGGAGCAAGTAGTGCGTATCCGTACTGGCGAAACCGGCGACGAAGCACTTTAAATCAATAACAAGTACAAAATTGAGCTAGTTGGTTTTGTGCGTTAGATCAATCACTTAGGAGTATTTCCCGTGAATAAATTTGTCGAAATGAGCCGTAAGCTCGTGTTGATAGTCGGCATGGCAGCGCTAGTGCTGGGTGCCGGTAGTGTGTTTGCTCAAGATGCAGTTCCTGCTGCCGCCGAAGCAAGTTCGGCAGCTGCCGAAGTTGCGGCTGAAGTGGCTGCGCCAGTAACAGAAGCAGCTGCACCCGCTGCAGAAGAGGCTGCTGCAGCTCCTGCGGCACCAACTTTTGACAAGGGTGACATCAGCTGGATGATGACCAGTACGCTGTTGGTGCTGTTCATGGCTCTGCCTGGTTTGGCGTTGTTTTACGGCGGCATGGTGCGCGCTAAAAACATTTTGTCATTGTCCATGCAAATCTTTGTTACCTACTGCTTGATTTGTGTTTTGTGGGCGGTTTACGGCTATTCATTAGCCTTTACCAGCGGCAGTGCATTTATTGGCGGTTTGGATCGTTTGTTCCTGAAAGATATGTTGGATGCAGCGGGTAACCTAACTGCAGCAGCAACCTTCAGCAAGGGTGTCTACATTCCAGAATACCTCTATGCTGCCTTCCAAATGACTTTCGCAGCTTTGACACCCTGCTTGATCGTAGGTGCATTCGCTGAGCGCATGAAGTTCACTGCAGTTTTGTTGTTCTGCGTAGTGTGGTTCACCTTCGCTTACTTGCCGATTGCACACATGGTTTGGTTCTGGTCAGGCCCAGATGCATACACTACTAAAGAAGCAGCTGACGCAGCTACCGCTGGCGCTGGTTACATCTTCAAATTAGGTGCTCTGGATTTCGCAGGCGGCACTGTAGTTCACATCAACGCGGGTATCGCTGGTTTGGTAGGCTGCCTCATGGTTGGTAAGCGTAAAGGTTTTGGTACTCAATCACTCGCTCCGCACAATGTTCCTTACACAATGATTGGTGCTGCGCTACTGTGGGTAGGTTGGTTCGGTTTCAACGTAGGTTCAAACCTTGAATCTAACGCCTTCGCAGCACAAGTATTCATCAACACCTTCTTAGCAACTGCAGCAGCAGTGTTAGCGTGGACCTTTGGTGAGTGGGTAGTTCGCGGTAAGCCAACAATGTTGGGTGCTGCTTCTGGTGCGGTTGCCGGTTTGGTTGCCATCACTCCAGCCTGTGGTTGGGTAGGCCCAATGGGTAGCATCATCATCGGTTTCGTGGGCGGCTTGGTATGTATGTTCGCTGTAGTGAAACTAAAAGCAGCTTTGGGCTACGATGATAGCTTGGATGTGTTTGGTGTTCACTTTGTAGGTGGTGTGATCGGTGCTCTCTTGACTGGCGTCTTCAACAGCCCAGATCTTGGTGGTACTGGCGTGTATGACTACGTAGCAGGTGTTTGGGGCTTCGGTGGCATAGCGCCACAAGTTATTGCGCAAGCTAAAGCGGTTGCTATCACTATCCTCTGGTCAGGCGTAGTTTCTGTCATCGCGTTCAAGCTGATCGATATCGTAATTGGTCTGCGTGTAACTGAAGAAGTGGAAACTGAAGGTTTGGATACAGCTGAACACGGCGAGCGTGCGTATCACTCGTAATAGTTGAGTTGTAGATGTTATTGGAAAAGCTCCTTGTTATTTGCAAGGGGCTTTTTTTAGCCCTCAATGATAGCGCTGAAGCAGTAGAAACTTGGTTAATTAAGTGGCAGCTAATTTTTTGCCAAAAAATGTACAAAGTGGATAGGTGCTTTTAGCATAGCTAAGGTGTATCTTAGGTTTTTTGATTCTGCTGAAAAAAGACTATTTGAGCGTTCGTTTTAATAAGACGCTACACTGGATGAGACCATAAACCTTACATGAGATTATAAATAAAGGAACAAACAATGAAACTGATTACTGCTGTTGTTAAACCTTTCAAGCTAGATGATGTTCGCACTGCGCTTTCAGAAGTGGGTGTAACGGGTATGACAGTTACTGAAGTGAAAGGCTTCGGTCGTCAAAAGGGCCACACTGAGTTGTATCGCGGTGCTGAATATGTGGTTGATTTTCTACCTAAAGTAAAACTTGAATTGGCAGTTGACGATTCGATGGTTGAGCAAGCAGTAGAAGCCATTAGCAAAGCAGCGCATACCGGTAAGATAGGCGATGGTAAAATTTTTATTGCACCTTTGGAAGAAATTATCCGCATTCGCACGGGCGAAACGGGTCCAGAGGCTATCTAAAAATTGTTAACAATAAAAGCGCGCACATTGAGTGCGCTTTTTTTTGTCTACAAATCCTGGTTGTAGTGCAAAAGTGTGTGTTTTGGTGGCACTTTTGTGTAAAAAACGAGCATGCATAGGCCGAGATAAACCTATTTAATTTTAATTTGGTGTTTATCGATAAGTTTTATTGATCCACGATTGCGCTTGGCGTTTGTAACAGTAAAATGCGATCCCAGCATGCTTATCGGTAATAACGGTAATGTTTGCGCTGATTGACGCTAAGAGAGAAAAAGACTAAAAATTTATTGCGGTATCCATGACGTAGCCTCAAGTCTGAGCTATATAGTAAGTCGAAAGCGGTGAGACAAAAGTAAAGCGATCTTTTGGTGGTGCGTCTGCGATGCTTGTCTGATGTCCCTTATTCAATGCAACAGTGTCCGATGTAAAATAGTTAAATGAAATGCAGGTGAAAGTATGAGTGATGATCTCATTAACGAAGAAGATGAAATCGAAGAGCCGATTGAAGATGGTGATGTCGAAGATGCTGACGATGAGCCCTTGGATAGCGATGAAGTAGGTTATACCGCACCCAGCAAAGCGGCGGCAGTCGTTGAGGCGCTGGAGGACTTCAGTATTGCTTCCCGTCAGAAAATTCGCGATGAGCTGGAAGACCAAGTAGCAGCATTCTTGGCGCGCGGTGGCAAAATTAGTGAAGTGCCTGCTAATGTCACTGCAGACCCACCAAAAAAGCCCAGCCCTGATTACGGTGGTCGCCCCATCTAATTTGGCAAATTGTTCTTAATTGCTCCTCAATCTATTTAGCCCTGCCTTGCGGGGCTAAGTTGTTTTTGAGGGGAGCATTCGCAATTTATTCATGCTTGTTATGCAAGTAGCGCTTAATCAAACTTGGCGCGCGTTTTGCGTCGTCTATTGCTGGATTTTTGCCGCCCTGTGTGAGTAAAATGCAGCCTCTAATGACCGTGGCCGCACCTTAATTTCCTATAAGACTTAATCTATAGAGTCACCTACGTTTGAGGTGGTTTTGTGTCTGTGTGTGGTGAATGGTAAAACCGTTTTTATAATCGACTGCCCGCTCAAGCTGGCTAAATTGCTTGTGTAGCGGTTGTTTCAAGACCCTTATAATTTCAGAGGAGCACCGACAAGGTGACTGATACGCGCCCCTTATTAATTCTGACCGGCTTATCCAAAGCCTATGGAAGCAATGTCGTTTTAAATAAGTTTGATCTTACTATTTATGATGGTGAGTTCTTTACGCTATTAGGCCCCTCTGGCTGTGGCAAAACTACCGTATTGCGCATGATTGCTGGTTTAGAATCAGCGGATGTTGGTGAGATTCGTTTGGCGGGTGAAGAAATCAGTCAGCTTCCAGCAGAGAAGCGTCCCGTCAATACGGTGTTTCAAAGCTATGCACTGTTTCCGCACATGTCAGTGTTTGATAACGTGGCCTTTGGTTTAAAGATGAGCGGTGTTGCCAAAGATGAAATTGCCCCACGCGTTATCGAAGCGCTGGAAATGGTTCGTCTTGGCGAGTTTGCTAATCGTAAACCCGCGCAGCTTTCGGGAGGACAGCAACAGCGTGTCGCTATTGCTCGCGCGGTGGTTAATCGCCCGAAATTATTATTGCTCGACGAATCGCTCTCTGCGCTCGATTACAAGTTGCGTCAACAAATGCAACTTGAACTTAAACGTTTGCAGCGCAAACTCGGCATCACCTTTGTGTATGTTACCCACGATCAAGAAGAAGCGCTGTCTATGTCTGACCGCGTGGTGGTAATGAATAAAGGCATAGTGCAACAGTTGGGTACGCCGCGTGAAATTTATGAAAACCCAGCCAACCTATTTGTGGCGAAATTCATTGGCGAAATTAATCAGCTTGACGGTGAAATTGTTGCGATTGATGGCAACAAAGAATACGAGGTAAAGGTTGAAGGTCTGCAGTGGACCTTACACGCCGAGCACAATTTTAAAGTAGGCGATAAAGTAAATGTGTTGCTGCGTCCGGAAGACGTACGCGTTGAATACAGTGATGACCCGCATTTAACGCAGGTGCTTATGGGCACTGTTATTGAGCGCAACTATAAAGGTAAAACTCTCGACTCAATTATTCGCCTACCTTCCGGCGTTGAGATTATGGCGAGTGAATTCTTCGACGAGGATGATCCTTCATTTGATTATAGTTTGAATCAAACCGTCGCTGTTAAATGGGTTCCCGGTTGGGAAGTTGTTATGCCCTATGAGGCGAATTAACATCATGGTGCAACTCAATCAATTTCGTTTTTGGGCAATAGGGCTTGCAAGTGTGTGGCTCACTTGCTTCGTATTTATGCCCAATTTATTGGTGGTCCTCACCAGTTTTTTAACGCGCGATCCTGTATCTACTATTGGGCTTCCCGTCACCGCCGAGAATTATTTGCGCACGCTGGATGTTCTCTATTTGCAGGTGCTCTGGGATTCATTGCGCATGTCACTGCAGGCCATGCTGGTGTGTTTAGTGATTGGTTATCCTTTTGCTATGTGCATCGCAAAGTTGCCGAAAAAATGGCAGCCCATCGCATTATTTTTGGTGATTTTACCCTTCTGGACAAACTCTTTAGTGAGGGTATATGCACTCCAGTTTTTGCTAGGGCAAGAAGGGTTGTTCAATAGTGTTTTGATGGGCTTGGGTTTGATTAAAGAGCCCGTGCAAATGCTCTATACCGAATTTGCTGTCATTGTTGGCTTAACTTATATCCTCCTGCCATTTATGGTGTTGCCACTCTTTTCGGCCATCGAAAAATTAGATTTGCGCTTGCATCAAGCGGCACAAGATTTAGGTGCGGGCGCGTGGAGTCGTTTCTGGCATATCACTATTCCGCTGACATCACCCGGTATTGTCGCTGGTTGCTTAATGGTGTTATTACCTGCTATGGGTATGTTTTTTGTGGCGGATTTGTTGGGCGGTGCAAAAAACCTATTGCTGGGTAATGTGATCAAAACGCAATTTTTGGTAACTCGCGATTGGCCCTTTGGTTCGGCCTTGAGTGTGCTATTGATTGTCTTGCTTGGATTTATGTTGTGGCTTTATTACAAGGCGGCAGGTTTTGTGAGTAAGCAAGGAGGCATCAATGGCTCCGACTTCTAAATCAGGTCGTTGGTTGAGCTGGGGTTACCTAGCGGGCGTTTTAATCATGCTCTACCTACCTATCGTTGTGCTCGTTATTAATTCATTTAATGCTTCAAAATATGGCATCCACTGGGCCGGGTTCACGTGGAAGTGGTACGTCAAATTATTTGCTAATGAAGGTCTTATGCAGGCCGCTGGTCACTCGGCCTTAATTGCTGTTTGTAGTGCAAGCCTTGCGACAATTATTGGCACGCTCGCTGCAGTTGCTCTGCATCGTTACCAATTCAAAGGCAAAGCAATTTTATCTTCTATGGTGTTTGTGAGCATGCTTACGCCAGAAATCGTATTGGCAATTGCCTTGCTGATTATATTTATCCTACTGGGTGTTCAGTTGGGCTTCTGGTCACTCTTATTGGCGCACATTACGTTTTGTTTGCCTTTTGTGATTGTGGCGGTTTACTCTCGCTTAAAAGGTTTCGATATGAAAATGCTCGAAGCCGCGCGTGATCTTGGTGCTACCGAAGGCAAAATTTTCATGAAAATCATTTTGCCTTTAGCTTTGCCGGCGGTCGCGGCTGGGTGGCTGTTGAGTTTTACCTTGTCGCTAGATGATGTGATTGTAAGTGCATTCGTCACTGGCCCAAGTTATGAAATTTTGCCGCTGAAGATTTACTCCATGGTGCGTGTAGGTGTTTCGCCAGAAGTAAATGCGATCTCAACGACTTTGTTAGTGGTATCTTTGGTGTTGGTTATTGTTTCTCAACTTTTATTGCGAGAGGAAAAGTAAATGAAAAAGTGGTTAGCATTTTTAGCAGTACTTATGATCAGTGGATGTTCCAAGCAGGAGGCCGCTGCTCCGGCCGCCGACGCAAGCGCAGCTCCAGCACCTGCAGTTGCTGCAGGTGAAAAGCAAAAAGTAGTGGTTTATAACTGGACTGAATATTTACCTGAGTCTGCACTACAGGCTTTCACAAAAGAAACCGGTATTGAAGTTGAGTACGCCACTTACGAAAGTAACGAGGCCATGTATGCCAAATTAAAATTGTTGGATGGTAAGGGTTATGACGTTGTTGTTCCCTCAACCTATTATGTTGAGAAAATGGGTAAAGAGGGCTTGTTACAGCCTTTGAATAAAGAGAAGCTGAAAAATTTCGCTAACTTAGATCCCACTTTGTTGAATAAGCCCTACGATCAAAACAACCAATACAGTGTTCCTTACCTGTTTAGCGTGACAGGCATCGCCATTAACGGTGAAGCTGTAGACGCAACTAAAATTACTAAATGGGCTGATTTGTGGCGTCCAGAGTACAAAAGCAAAATCGAGTTGATGGATGACTTACGTGATAATTTTTACATTGGTTTGCGTCTGTGTGGTTTCCAAGACAACAGCACCAATGAAGCAGAAATTAAATGTGCTTATGAAAAGCTAAAAGCATTATTGCCCAATGTAAAAACCTTCAATTCAGACTCGCCTAAGTTGCCGCTTATTCAAGGTAACGTCAGTATCGGTGCGATCTGGAATGGTGAGGCGTATATGGCCTCTAAAGAAATGAAAAATGTGCAATTTGTGTATCCAGAAGAGGGGGCTGCTTTCAACATTGATAGTTTCGTTATTCCTAAAGGTGCAGCCAATGTAGAAGCCGCACATAAATTTATCGACTTTATGTTGCGTGCAGAAAGTGCTAAAGCGGCTATTGAAGACTTAGGCTACGCCGCGCCAAACCTAGCGGGTCAAGCACTCTTAGACGAAGCCTTGCGCAACAATCGTATGATTTTCCCAACCAAAGATGATTTCGCTCGCGGCACCATTCACTCAGTATTAAGTGATGATGTGATGGCAATTTACTCCAAGTATTGGGATTTGCTAAAGGCTGGCCAATAAGTCTCTAGTTTTACTCGTTCGCCTAAACGCCAGAAGCTTGCTTCTGGCGTTTTTGTTTTGTTTGTATTCTTCTTGTGGCTAGGGCAAGCGGCATGGCAAGTGGTATGATGCAGCCTGCTGTTATGGCCTCATTTAAAGCCCTCTTTTGTGCCACCTTTTCGCTAGTGAATTACTTATGTCTGCATCAAACCGCGTTCTGCGTATTGCCACCCGCAAAAGTATGCTTGCCCTGTGGCAGGCTGAATATGTCAAAGCGGAACTGCTAAAACACCACCCTGATCTACAGATTGAGCTGGTGCCCATGACCAGCCGAGGCGACAAGATTCTGGATGTTCCTCTCGCAAAAGTGGGCGGTAAAGGCTTGTTCGTAAAAGAGTTGGAGCAAGCCTTGCTTGAAAATCAAGCAGATATAGCCGTTCACTCCATGAAGGATGTGCCCATGGAATTTCCTGAAGGCTTAGGTTTATCGGTAATTTGCCCGCGTGAAGATGCCCGCGATGCTTTCGTGTCTAACAACTTCAACAATTTCGACGAGCTGCCCGCCGGTAGTGTGGTGGGCACCTCAAGCTTGCGCCGCCAATGCCAATTGCTGGCGGCTCGCCCCGATTTAACCGTGAAGTTCTTGCGCGGCAATGTGCAAACGCGCTTACAAAAGCTGGATAACGGCGACTATGACGCGATTATTCTCGCTGCCGCTGGTTTGATCCGTTTAGAGCTGGAGGAGCGTATTCGCTCTTTTATCAGTGTGGAATTTTCACTGCCTGCAGGCGGTCAAGGCGCGGTGGGAATTGAATGCCGCATGGCAGACGATGCCACCCAAGAACTGTTATCGCCATTGCACCACGAATTAACAGCGCAGCAAGTGATTGCCGAGCGTGCCATGAATCGTCATTTGCAGGGTGGCTGCCAAGTGCCCATCGCCTGCTACGCTATTCATACCGACGACGGTTTGTGGCTGCGTGGCTTGGTCGGTTCGCCCGATGGTGAACGTATGTTGCGCGATGATATTCGTGGCGGCGTTAACGATGGCGAAGCCATGGGCATCGCCTTGGCCAATAAACTTTTAGCCGCCGGTGCCGATAAGATCCTCGCCGAGGTCTACCAAACCGAATAAGCGAAGCTAATGGACGATTTAACCGGATTGCACATAGTTGTTACTCGCCCAAGCGCCCAAGCCGAACCTTGGGCGGCGCGCCTGCGTGATTTGGGTGCCAATACGACTGTGGCTTCCTTGTTAGAAATTGTACCTGTGTCAGAAGCCGCACAGATACAAGCGATTAAAAACTGTATTCTGGATTTGGACCTATATCGCAAAGCGATTTTTGTGAGCCAAAATGCGGTTGAGCACGGCTTTGAATGGATAGATAACTACTGGCCGCAATTGCCAATAGGTGTAGATTTTTTTGCCGTGGGCGAAACGACCGCAAAACAATTGCAAGTGCGCAGTGTCAAGGTAACGGATTTGGCACAAAGCCAAACTGGCGCTATGACGAGTGAGACTTTGTTGCAGTCGCCTGCACTGCAACAAGTGGCCGGTGAAAAAATTGTTATTTTTCGAGGCGTGGGTGGTCGTCCACATATTGGCGAAGTCTTAAGTGCGCGCGGAGCACAGGTAAGTTATTGCGAGTTGTATGAGCGGATTTTGCCAAGTGGGTCAGCACAGAAATTTGCTGCCATTTTGTCACCGCTTTTTAATGAGTCGCAATTTATAGAGAAATTAGTGTTGGTGTTACATAGTGGCGAAGCGCTAGAAAATTTACAAAAAGTAGTGCGTGAGCTAACGCTGGATACCCGCGCAATTATGACGAACGTTTATTTACTGGTGCCCAGCCAGCGTATTTTAGAATTGGCAGAAGCCGCCGGCTTTATTCATGTGTTTGCCGCACAGAACGCAACAGAAGCAAGTATGTTGCAAGGACTGAGCGATCTAGCTGCCCGCTACCAATAAGGTAACGGGTAAGATTTAGAATCGATTCAAAATGCAAGCAAATAGCAAGTAAGAAAGGTGTAAAACTGTGAGTGATGTGACTACTTCAACCAAGGTTGATGAAACGCAAACGGCAAATCTGAAGCTGAAACCTAGCGTGAAAAAATCGCGTATCGGCTTGTGGGTGGCTTTATTACTTTTGGTGTTAATCGCTGGCGTATCTGCATTTCTATGGTACGAATACCACGCCATTACAAAATTGCAAAATGCATTGGTAACACAAGCGGCGGCGAATGAAACCAAACGCAAAGCATTGGAGGCAAAGTTTGCAGAAGACCTAGCTTTGCAATCCAAGCAAGTGCAAGGCGATGTCACAGAATTAACGCAGCGCTTAGATAGCGCCAGCTCAAAAATCTTGGGGCTTACTAATATGAGCCGCGATGATTGGAAGCTTGCCGAAGTGGATTATCTATTGCGTATGGCCAATCAACGTATATTGATGGAGCACGAAGCGACTAATTCATTGGCGCTGGCGCAATCTGCCAATGGTATTTTAGCTGAATTGCAAAATGCTGATTTATTTTCAGCGCGCAAAAAATTAACGGAAGAAATTGAAGCGCTTAAATTGGCGAGTAAAGTTGACCGCGAAGGTATTTATTTACAGCTGTTAGCCATCACTCAACAAATTGAAAACCTGCCGCTAATCGAACCTTTGTTTGAAGAAGATGAAGAAACAATCGCTGCGATGGAAGAGGGCGAAGAGCCAGAAGCGCAAACTTTATGGCAGCGCGTGCAACGTGTTGGGAAAAATGTTTGGCATAAGCTCAGCATTTATGTGCGTGTGCGCGATCAAGGTCGCCGTGTGGATGCAATTTTGCCGCCTGAAGATCAAATGTATTTAAAACAAAATTTGCGTTTGATGTTGGAACAGGCGCAAATTGGTTTGTTACGCGAAGAGCAACACGTTTATCAAGCGAGCTTGGATAAAGCGCAAAACTGGATTCGCGATTACTACCCGCTTAACGATCAAGCACAAATTGTACTTAACGATTTAGAGCAGCTTAAGAAAAGTAATGTTCAACAACCCTTACCTGATTTCACGGGTTCGGCAGCTATGGTTAAAGAATATTTGCGTCAAAAGGATCGCTTGGCTTTTAGTCGCCAAGGGGGCGGTCAATGAAGAAACTGATCGTCTTTGTCTTACTGGTTGTTTTACTCGCGCTCTGGGGCTTGGGTGTAATTCTGCCTGACGCTGGTTATGTGTTGGTCATTCTTGGTCAAAAATCCTTAGAGACAAGCTTGTGGTTTGCGTGCTTTGCCGTTCTGGCCATTGCATTGATTTGGTGGTTGCTCACTCGTTTTGTCTATGTGGGTTGGTCACTTGCGCAGCGCCTCACCGATTTTTTCGTATTTGGTACAACGGAACGCGCGAGCAAAAGAGCTGCAAGCGGTTTAATTGATTTTTTATCGGGCGATTGGCTGCAAGCGCGCAAAAAATTATTGCGGACCGCGACTAAAGTGGAATCGCCATTGGTGAATTATTTGGCGGCCGCCCGCGCAAGCTTTGAATTGGGCGACCAAGAAGATGCGTTAAAGATCTTGAATGACGCGCAAAAGAAATATGCAAGTTTCGGTTTACCTATTGGGATCGCTCAGGCCAAAATGGAACTGCGCAGTGGCCGTTATGAACAAGCGAAAACTATCTTGCTTGGCTTGCAAATAAAAGCCCCTAAAAATCATTTGGTGTTGAACAGTTTGCGTGAGCTCTATGAGTCTCGCCAAGACTGGATTGCGCTTGGCGCACTCTTTCCCATGATCAAGAAATACAAAGTGTGTTCCGTTGCGGACACCTTGGAGATGGAAAGTTTTATCGCTATTGGACAGCTACAGTTTGCGAGCGAAGCCGCGCAGCGTTTGGTTTTGTCAGATCGCTTGCATGAATTGCGTAAAGCTTGGGGTAAAACTCCTAGTTATCAACAGCGCGTACCGCGGGTGGTTGGCGCTTACGCTAAAGCCTTGATCGATAATTTACAGGACCATGAAGCAGAATTGATTTTGCGCAAAACTTTGGGTAAAACCTGGGACGAAAGTTTAATCGATTTGTACGGCCTGTTGCGCGTTGCCGATCTTGCTGAAGTTATTCGCACCGCTGAGACTTGGTTAAAATATTATCCGCAGAGTGCAAATTTATTGCGCGCCCTTGGCCGTCTGAATTTGCGCAATCACCTCTGGGGTTTGGCGCGGGATTATTTTCAGCGCAGTTTAGCGGTGCAACAAAATGCAGAAACCTTTGCAGAGTTGGCGCGCTTGTTAAATAGCTTGGGCGATACACAACGCAGTATGGAAGTCTATCAAGCCGCGCTGCAACTATCGGTTCCCGCATTGCCGGATTTGCCGCAGCCGACTAAGTCTTATTAATTCAATAGCGGTTTCAATTGTAGGAGCGGCTTTAGCCGCGAAGCGCCACGACATTCGCGGCTAAAGCCGCTCCTACGGTGTTAGTTTGTCTTGGCCGGCATAGCAATATGTACATTTAGCCAGTAGAATTCACGCCATTCCCATCCTAGTGTAAACGCTCATGGAACTCTCACATCTCCTGCAAGGCCTCAATGACGCTCAGCGCGAGGCGGTATCTGCGCCTGCGTGCAATCAACTAATTCTGGCTGGTGCTGGCAGCGGTAAAACCCGTGTGCTGGTGCATCGCATCGCTTGGTTGATTCAGGTTGAACAGCTTTCGCCTTACTCGATTATGGCGGTGACCTTTACCAACAAGGCGGCGCGAGAAATGCGTGCGCGTCTCGATGAGCTCTTCAGTGAGAACCACAAACACGTCAATACTCGAAATATGTGGGTAGGAACCTTCCACGGCATCGCGCACCGTATTCTCAAAGCCCATTGGCAAGATGCGAATCTCCCGCAGAACTTCCAGATTTTGGATGGCGACGATCAACTGCGTTTGATTAAGCGCGTTTACGCTAATTTGAATTTGAGCGATGAAAAATGGCCGTTCAAGCAGGCGCAGTGGTATATCAACGGCCAAAAAGATGAAGGTCTGCGCCCGCAGCATATTCAAGAAACTGCAGATCCCTTTGTGCGCACCATGTTGCAGGTCTACCGCGCCTATGAAGCCGATTGTCAGCGCGGTGGCATGGTAGATTTTGCCGAGATTCTCTTGCGTGCCCACGAGCTCTGGCTCAACAAGCCACACATTCTTGAGCACTACCGCAATCGATTCCCGTTTGTTTTAGTAGATGAGTTTCAGGATACCAACAGCGTGCAATATGCGTGGTTGCGCATGCTGGCGGGCAGCACCTCCTGCGTGACGGCCGTGGGCGATGACGACCAATCGATCGATGGTTGGCCAGGGGGCAAGATCGAAAATATCCAGCGTTTTACCCAAGATTTCAGCCACACCCAAACCATTCGGTTGGAGCAGAACTATCGCTCAACAGGCAATATATTGCAGGCCGCCAATGGCGTAATTGCCCATAACTCTGGTCGCTTGGGCAAAAAGCTATGGACTGAAGATGAAAAAGGCGAGCCCATTTCGCTCTATGCCGCCTATAACGAACAAGACGAAGCGCGTTTTATTGTGGAGCGCATTCAGGATTGGGTGCGCAAAGGTAATCCCAATAATTCTTGCGCGATTTTATACCGCTCGAATGCGCAATCGCGGGTGCTTGAAGAAGCGCTGTTACGCGAAGGTATGGCCTATCGCATTTATGGCGGCCAACGATTCTATGATCGTTTAGAAATTAAAAATGCCGTTGCCTACATGCGCCTGATTAGCAATCGTCACGACGATGCTGGCTTTGAGCGGGTGATCAATACGCCGACACGCGGTATCGGCGGCAAAACCGTGGACGATATCCGCGAGTTTGCCCGCGAGCAAAACTGTTCGCTCTGGAATGCCGCTGAGCAAATGCTGGCGAATCGCGTATTTACAGCGCGCGCTGGCAATGCGGTTCAAAGCTTTTTGAATGTCATCAATAAGTTGGCGGAGGATGCCAGTGAGATAGATGTTCGCGGCGATATACTCAGTCTTGATCAAATCGCGCAAAAAGTTATCGAAGATACGGGCCTCTTGGCCTTTCATCAAAACGAAAAAGGCGAGAAAGGCCAAGCGCGCGGCGAGAACTTACAAGAATTAATTACTGCCTGCCGTGCATTCGATGCCGATGAGGAAAACGAAGAATTAACCGTTTTGCAGCAATTTTTAGACACTGCCGCTCTGGATGCCGGAGAAACTCAAGCCGATGAGTTCGAAGATGCTGTACAATTGATGACTCTGCACTCTGCTAAAGGTTTGGAGTTCCCGCTGGTATTCATGGCGGGCGCTGAAGAAGGACTGTTCCCGCACAAAATGTCGGCCGACGACCCCGACCGTTTAGAAGAAGAACGCCGTTTGTGTTACGTGGGTATTACCCGCGCCATGCAGAAATTATACATTTCTTATGCTGAAACCCGCCGTTTGTACGGCAGTGAAACCTTTAATAGTGTTTCGCGTTTCGTTAAAGAGATTCCAGCTGAATCCATTCAAGAGGTGCGGTTAAAAGCCGCAGTAACCAGACCCGTGTCATTTAATCGCGCTCATACCCAACCTTCCACCCGCCAACCCATGTACGACACTGGCGAGGGCACTGGCCTACGCCTTGGTCAACGGGTTAAACACTCTATTTTTGGCGAAGGCGTTGTGTTGCGCTTTGAAGGTTCGGGCGATAACGCGGTTATTCATGTGAACTTTAGCGAGGCGGGTGCCAAGCGTTTGGTCATGCAGTACGCCAAGTTAGAACCTATTTAAGTAGGTTTTACCCAATGTAGAAGTATTGAACCTGTCGCAATGATTGGTTACCAAAAGCCCTACCGGAAACGGTGGGGCTTTTTGTTTTTTGGCGTTTAAAAATGCATTATTTTGTGTAAAGTTTAATCATTTGTGTGAGCTGCTGCGCTATTTGGTGTAAAGAGAGGTGTTTGTTATAACTTTTTCTGTAGTCTTTTTGACTCTAACTCAATGCAGTTGGGTTGTAAGCCCGACATCTTTGGCATTTTTCATAACATTAAAATATCCGTACAAGTAAAAGGCGATCTCTGAGGTTTGCGTTGTCGCTTCGGTGATACGGAATTCGCTGATTTGGTTCTGATTGCGGGAGTCTTGATATGCAGCTTTGTAGATTGTTACGTGCTTTTAAATTTGGTGTTTGCTTTTGCGCGGCGTCTTTGTTGAATGCTTGTGGCGGCGGTGGTGGCGATGCCCCCAGCAGCGCAAGCCCTTTTGCTGCCAGCGCGGCACCGGTTCTGAGTTCGGCGGCTGCCTCGGTAAAAGCTGTAAGTTCAGCTGCCAGTGCGGCTCAATCTTCTGTGTCTAGTGAAGTGCTGGTCTCCTCGGCGGCGTCATCTGCTAGCAGTTTAGTGAGTTCATCTAGTCTCAGTACTATGAGTAGCAGTTCAGCTGTGAGCACGTCGGTGGCGATCAGTTCAGCGAGTTCGATATTGAGTCTAAGCAGCGCAAGCTCCAGTATCAGTAGTATTAAATCCAGCGTCAGCAGTTCTAGTTCGGCGGTGAGCAGTTCGTCGATGTCTCGCAGTAGTTCATCCTCAAGCGTTTTTAGCGTGTCGTCATCGTCTTCAAGCTCAAGTAGTTCTAAGTCGAGCTCAGCGAGTTCGGTGTCCAGTTCCAGCAGCTCAGTTGCATTAGCTGGGGTATGTTCGCCCGCCATAGCAACGCCTACACCCAATAGTCTTAAGTTGCTGGCCAAAGGCGCTAGCTGCGCAGCTTTGGGATATGCCGAGTATGTACCAGCCGCCTATGCAACCCAAACGGGTTGGCCACTGATTATTGCTTTAAATGGTGATGGTCAATCCGGCACCGGGAGTGTGACTGATATTCAGAAAATCGACGATGATGGTTTGCCTAAGCAAATCGCCAATGGCACTTGGGATCCACAAAAGCGTTTTGTTGTTCTTGCGCCGCAAATGAACTGGGAGACGCGTACAGCTGTGCAGGTTTACGACTTCATTCAATTCGCGAAAGCCAATTATAAGATCGACCCTAACCGTATTTATCTAACGGCCTTGTCTGGCGGTGGCGGGCCTTTTTACCGCTATATGGAAGCCTACAGCGGTGGTGAGATAGCTGCTGCTGTGCCAATCTCTACTTTATACAGTTTCTCATCAGCACCGGCGCCCTGCATGTGGAAGCAAGTTCCTGCATGGTTATTTTTTGGTGAAAATGACGGCACGGCCCAGGTTTTTAGCCATGCGACCTCGCCCTACAACGGTCTAAAAGCCTGCTCGCCAGCAACTAGAGTCCTGCCAAAACTAACGGTGTTTAGCGGGGTCGGGCATGATGCTTGGTCGCGTACCTTCAACTTAAGCGGCATGAATACCGCTGTGGTTTCAGGGCGTGATGCTTATACCTTGAGTGTCTACGACTGGCTGCTTCAGTACACCAAAAATGGTGGGGGCGCAGGTTCTAGCTCGTCCATTGTCAGTTCGAGCAGTTCAAGTAAATCAAGCAGCTCTAGTTCAGTGATGAGTAGTTCGTCGATATCTAGCAGTAGTTCATCCTCAAGTGTGCTTAGTTCATCGTCATCCAACAGTTCTTCGGTGTTATCCGTAACCAAAATTGACCCTGAATTTGGCACTTTAACCTTGGTAGATAGTTTTGATCCCGTTGCGCCAGGCACGCGCGATACGCAAATGGAGCCAGCGGGCGGATTTACAACGCCCAGTATTCTTGGTCGTCAAGCGCT
>CAZZEV010000039.1:0-16061 GCA_964653305.1 uncultured Cellvibrionaceae bacterium
TTTGCGAATTCGACCATGGGAATACAGCTTTCCTTTTAAATAAGGCTTTGGTTATAAGACTTTGATTATTAGTGACTGCTAGCTAACCTATGAATGAACAGGCTAAAAATAGAGCGTTTTAAGTACCCTTTTTCACGCCAAAATAAAGGCCGCAATACTACCACAATAGCCTGCAGATACGCACTTTTTAGCACTATCCAAATACACCCGTTCGACAAACTGCAAAACCACCCAAAAACGCCATTAAAAGCGCGGCAAGCGGTGATTAACTTTTAGTCAATCGTCTCTAAAAGCATGAGCCGCAAGAGCAGTTTGACGATGCCAATTTTTTGGCTAGCGGCAAGCCATTGCCGAAATACCACACAATATTTGCCGTTTCTCTGGCTAAACTCTTTTTCAACAACATTAATAAAAACCTATAACCAAATGATTTTAATAGCTTTTTTTCACAAATCGTGAACTGGCACGCATTTCGCTAAATACCTTTTAGAAGGACAGTTTTTATTCAGCACCAAGTTAAGACTATCGCTGAAGACACCAATCTAACCAGGTATAAGATTATGCGGGACATGACTATGTTAACCGGCACTCAAGCAATCCCCCTCGGCTACAGCGCACCGCTCACGCCTGAGCAAGAAATTGAAGCCAGAGCCAAGCTGATTCAAGCCTTGCAGATGTCGCTGGAGCCTAATGATGTACTCGCTATTTTCTTTAAGCACCTGCAAACCATTATTCCTATGGGTGGAATTCAATTCCGCTTTGCTAACAACAAAGATATTACCAAGCTTGGTCGCGACGCCCTCCACCACTGCGACTACCGCCTCACTACCGATGAAGGCTACATGGGCGAGATTATCTTTAACCGCAGCAAGCGCTTTATTGAAAGCGAATTGAGCACACTGGAAATATTGCTCGGCGCACTGGTTTACCCGTTGCGCAACGCGCTGCGTTATCAATCTGCCATGCAACTCGCCTTACTCGACCCACTCACTCGCCTTGGCAACCGTGCCGCACTGGATAACGCTTTGCGCCGTGAGCTCCAATTGGCCGAGCGCCACCACTACGAGCTCTCGGTTTTGATGATTGATGTTGACCACTTTAAAAAAATTAACGATCAATACGGCCACAGCGCAGGCGATCTAGTTCTGCAAGAGATTGCCAGCACTATTGAAAACGTATGCCGCGAAACTGATATCAGCTTCCGTTACGGCGGTGAGGAATTTGTAGTACTGCTACGCAAAACCAGTGAAATGGGCGCGCGAATTATTGGTGAGCGCCTACGCCGCGAGATCAATCAGCTTGAAATAGAAAAAGGTGCCTACAAAATCCAGCCCAGCGTAAGCATCGGCATTGGCACTCGCGCTTCCGGCCAAAAAGAACATATCAATGACTTGTTTGAACGTGCGGATAAAGCGCTTTACCTTGCAAAGCAATCTGGCCGTAATTGCGTAAAAGATTTGCATGACATAACAGCCTAGAAAATTGCTTAAATAAAAAAGCCGGATTAGTGTTTGCTAATCCGGCTTTTTTATTTTTTGCAGTACAACTATTCTGACTTGGGCTTACGCGGCGCTGGCTTTGCTCTGCGCGGTGGCGCTGAGGCGGCGCGCAACTTGTTTTCATGACGCGCGCGCTGGCTTTTTTCATCGCGCGATGGCGGCATTAACTTGGTGTGCGTATCTTTATCGAAACCTGCGGTTAAACACAAATCTGCGATTTCATTTTCGCTCAGCTCAGTCCATTGACCAACACGCACATGGGATGGAATAAAAATATTCGCATAACGCACACGTTTTAAGCGGCTCACTTTTACGCCTTGAGATTCCCACAAGCGACGCACTTCGCGATTGCGACCTTCCATTACCACGCAATAGAACCAACGGTTGCGAGATTCACCCGCCCCATCGACAATATCGGTAAAGCGTGCAACACCATCATCCAACAGCACACCCTCTAACAAAGCGCGTTTCATTTCATCATCAACATTGCCTTGAATACGCACAAGGTATTCACGATCAATAACGGATGATGGATGCATTAATTTATTGGCCAATTCACCATCGTTAGTAAACAGCAATAAACCACTGGTATTAAAATCCAAACGGCCGATTGAAATCCAACGCTCGCCTTTTAAATGTGGCAAACCATCGTATACGGTGCGGCGACCTTCAGGATCTGAACGTGAGCAGATTTCGCCTTCTGGTTTGTTGTACAAAATTACGCGACGACGAGTGGCTTCGGTACGTAAAACAACACGCTTGCCATCGACAAAAATTTTATCGTCTGGCGTTACGCGATCACCAAGTTTGGCGATGCGATCATTAACCTTTACTTGACCAGCTTCAATTGCGCGTTCCATTTCGCGGCGCGAACCTATGCCAGCACGAGCAAGTACTTTCTGCAATTTTTCATCGGCAGCATCTACTGCTTCAGTGTCATCGGAGACGACTGCATGATTCAATTTGGCAGTTTTTTTATCGCCAAACTTTTCTGCGCGCGCTTCTCGCTCGATCAGCTCAGGCTTTCGTTTTGATGAATGCTTAGCTTTGAATTCTGCCGAAAAATTATCGGCCGCTTTTTTACGTGAGGCTTTTTCAGTTGCTGCCGCAAAATATTCGGCAATCGCTGGCTTCACAGCCTTGGCGGGTTTGTCACGATTCGCGCCGGCAGAATTGCTGTTGCCAGCCTTTTTGCCTTTAGAATCGTCACCTTTTGATGCGCCATCAAAAGTGGGGTGGTTAGTTTTCTTCACCATATAGTGTTACAGGGCTAAGCAATTATTACTTACGCCTTGTTAGTTTCCTCATTTGTATTTTCATCTTCATCTTGTGCGATATCCGCACTCAACTCTGTACTCGTTTGCAGTAAAACCGCCTCATCAATTTCAACAACTGTCTCGTCATCAGCATCAACAAAGGCTTCTTCACCATCCACAAATTCTTCCAGCTCGGTTATCGCTGATTCTTCAGCGATAACCGTGGGCACATCGGGAATAACTTCATCATCTTTTTCTCCGAGGCCCTCTTCATCACCCAGATTGAGAACATTGTTCAATTCATCTAAATCGCGAATTTCACTGAGCGATGGTAAATCTTCCAGATTTTTTAAATTGAAATAATCCAAAAATTGGCGCGTTGTTGCATAGAGCGATGGGCGACCGGGAACATCACGATGACCAACCACTTTTACCCAATCCCGCTCCATCAGCGTTTTCATAATGTGCGAACTTACGGCAACACCGCGAATTTCTTCAATATCACCACGGGTAATGGGTTGGCGATAGGCAATTAATGCGAGTGTTTCTAAGAGTGCACGTGAATATTTTTGTGGCTTTTCATCCCACAAACGATTTACCCATGGCGCTAACTCTTCGCGTACTTGGAAGCGCCAACCAGAGGCAACTTCTTTTAATTCAAAACCGCGTTCAGCGTTATCTGCTTGAATATCTTGCAAAGCAGCAAGTACTTCATCTTTCGCGGGCGCAACTTCCTCATCGAACAATTCCAGAATACGCGCAACCGTCATCGGTTGAGCTGCGGCCAAAATTGCACCTTCTACAATTTTGCGCAGCATGGCTTTATCAACCGGCTGTTGAGTCACCGCAACGGTTGCAGGTTCGCCAGCTTCTTCCTTCAAATCAGCTGCACTCGCTAAATCTTCTGCACCGATTTCTTCTGGCTCTAGATTTTCTTCTGTTGTTAAATTTTCGTCTGTCATTGCATTCTTGCTTTTACGTGAATAGGGCCAAAGGATTCGCTTTGCACAATTTCAACCAGCGATTCTTTAATCAATTCCATTACTGCCAAAAAGGTAACCACTACACCCAAACGGCCTTCTTCCACTTTAAATAAACTCACAAAAGGAACGAAGTGATTGTGCGCCAGCGTATCTAATACTTGCGCCATACGCTCACGGGTGGAAAGTTTTTCTTTAGACACATGGTGACTTTCAAACATATCGGCACGACGCAAGACTTCTGACAGCGCCAGTAATAATTCTTGCAATTCAACATCGGGATCAAGGCGAGTTAAATTGCGATCCGGCGCTTGCGCAGAGGCTTGATAAATATTGCGACCAATACGCGGTAAAGCATTAATATCTTCGGCCGCTTGTTTGAAACGCTCGTACTCTTGCAAGCGACGAATCAGCGATGCACGTGGATCATCTTCTTCCTCAGCTTCTTCGCTGGAACGCGGTAAGAGCATACGCGATTTAATTTCCGCGAGCATCGCGGCCATTACCAAATACTCTGCGGCTAATTCGAATTGACTGGAATCCATCAAATCAACATAAGCCATATATTGAGTAGTGATTTCCGAGACATTGATATCTAAAATATCAATATTCTGGCGACGAATCAGGTAGAGCAACAAATCCAGCGGGCCTTCGAACGCCTCTAAAAAGACTTCTAGCGCATCCGGCGGAATATACAAATCCTGCGGCAACTGTGTATAGGCCTTGCCGTGAACCATAGCGAAAGGCATTTCACCCTGAGTTGGGCGGTGAGCATCAGCGGCATGGGGCACGCCTGCTATTTCAGCAGGCTCGCCTGATGTTACATCAGCGACCGCAGGCTCTATATCAATAGGCGCAGCAACTAAGGCAAAATCATTATTTTCTTCACTGGATGAATTCACTACACAACCCGATATTTACAATTCTGGCGAGCACTTGCTCGCAAATGAGCTGGGCATTATAGCCATAAGCGCGGTACAGAGCCATTAGCAATTCTGGCAGGCAAAATCAGCCAAAATAACGGAGGATATTAAAAGTAGAAGCGGATCGAGTCTTACTTAGAGTAGAATGCCCACACTTTTTATCGGGGCTTTTAATTCAGCCTCTTTTGTAACCTGCTTTTTTACCCGCAAACCCTTCGATTAGGACACACCATGAGCGCTTTACCACCCTGCCCCAAATGCAATTCTGAATTCACTTACGAAGATGGCGAACTCCTGATTTGCCCAGAATGCGCCCACGAATGGTCTGCCGGTGAAACGGCAGCAGGCGAAACCACTAAAATCTTTAAAGATGCCAACGGTAATATCCTGCAAGATGGCGATACAGTCACTGTGATCAAAGATTTGAAAGTAAAAGGCACATCATCTTCAGTCAAAGTCGGCACCAAGGTGAAAAATATCCGCTTAGTGGATGGCGATCATGATATCGACTGCAAAATAGACGGTTTTGGCGCTATGAAGCTGAAATCAGAGTTTGTGAAGAAGGTGTAACCGCCTGCTCTAAACGAAAAAACCAGCCTAAGTGCTGGTTTTTTCGTTTAAGGGTAAGCCAAATTCTTAAACAAAAGGTGAAAAATCACCCTTACCTTGGCGGATTAACTCTGGCGCGTCTCCAGTTAAATCAACTACCGTGGTTGGCTCCAAACCGCAGTAACCGCCATCTATAATCAAATCCACCGCATGCTCCAAAGGGCCACGCATGTCATAAGGATCAGTCATAGGGTATTCCTCACCCGGCATCAATAAGCTACTGGTCATAATGGGTTCGCCCAGCTCTGCCAAGAGCGCGAGAGCAATTGGATTATCGGGAACACGCAGACCTATGGTTTTACGTTTTGGGTGCATTAATCGACGCGGTACTTCTGCCGTTGCTTCCAAAATAAAAGTGTAAGCACCGGGAGTGTGGTTTTTGATAAGACGATAGACAGCGTTATCTACGCGGGCGTAGGTCGCCAACTCTGAAAGGTCGCGACACATAAGCGTAAAATTATGGTGTTTGTCGAGCTGACGCATGGTGCGAATGCGATCAAGCGCATCCTTATCACCAATATGACAACCTAAGGCGTAAGCGGAATCCGTGGGGTAAACCACTATGCCGCCTTTGCGAATAATATCCGCAGCCTGCACAATTAAACGGTGCTGGGGGTTCTCTGGATGAATCTGAAAAAACTGAGCCATTCGCTATCTTCCATTCAAAACGTTCGAATCAAAACTATCTGTAAATAATTGACTATGCAGCAAAACCGAGCAATTCCCATACCGGGCGGCACTTTTCTGGCAAAGCGGGGAAACAACCCAACTCCTGCCACGGCTGTCCGGGAAGATGAAAATCGCTCCCGCAGGATGCGGCCAAATTATTGGCCGCTGCAATTTTCGCCAAATCTTCAGTGACCGGATGCGCTTGCATGCCGCTCACCACCTCTAACGCATCACCACCAGCTGCTGCAAAATCTTTAATCAACGCGCACATTTTGGTTCGGGTTAAATCGTATTTGCAGGGGTGCGCCAAAACCGCCACGCCACCAGCGCCGTGAATCCATTCAATAATGGTCTGCATATTAGGCCACTGATATTTCACGTCAGCAGATTTGCCGGTACCCAAGTATTTTTTAAAGGCCGCATTAATATTGCTAACTGCGCCCACACTGACTAAATATTGAGCAAAATGAGGCCGGCCAACATAGGCATTACCTGCCAACAACTGCGCCCCCTCCAAAGTTCCAGTAATACCAGCCTTGGCAAGACGAGCGGCAATTTGCTCAGCGCGGCCAGAGCGCGCTGAATTTTGCGCTTCAATCGCGGCATTTAGCTCGGGTGAATCCAATTTAAAACCTAAGCCAACGATATGCACACCACCCTTGCCCCACTGACTGGAGAATTCGATGCCATTAATTAAAGTAATGCCGCATTCATCAGCGGCTTTTTGTGCCAAAAACAGCCCTGCTATGGTATCGTGGTCGGTTAGAGCCAAAACATCAACTTCGCGTTCTTTGGCGCGAGCGAGCAGCATTTCCGGGCTTAAAACGCCGTCAGAAAAGTGGCTGTGGCAGTGCAAATCAAATTTCACAGGGTCATCTCAACAAATGGCCTTAAACAATAACGAATCAATGTATCACTGGGCTAGTTTGCCCATTATGACCGAGACTGATGATGACTGATAATCTTTCTGCTGATAATTCCAATAAAGAACCAGCAACTGCTCAGGAAGGCAGCACCAAACCAGTAACCAAAGCTGCACCGAAAAAAGAAAATATGCTCATCAATATTCTGATGAATATTGTTATACCCACACTTATTTTAACCAAATTAAGCGGCGCTCAATATTTAGGGCCGGTATGGGGTCTCGTAGTCGCCCTCGCTTTTCCAGTTATTTATGGCCTTAAAGATTTTATTAGCAATCGCAAAATTAACTTTTTCTCTGCACTGGGTATTTTTAGTGTTTTGCTCACGGGCGGCATTGGCATACTGAAATTACCTACCGAATACTATGCGATTAAAGAAGCGGCGATTCCCGGCTTGATTGGTTTAGTGGTGTTGATCTCTACCAAAACACGCTTTCCACTCGTTAAAACCTTTATATACAACGACACTATTCTCAATGTAGAAAAAATTGCAGTGGCGTTAAAAGAGCACAATAAAACCGAAGCCTTTGAAAAAACTTTGCGCATTGGTTCTTATTTATTAGCGGCTTCGTTTTTCTTATCCTCCACTCTCAATTATATCCTCGCCAAAATGATTGTAATGAGCCCGGCAGGCACAGAGGCATTTAACATTGAAGTAGGAAAAATGAACGCGATTAGCTTCCCTGTGATTGCAGTACCATCCATGATTATTATGGTGCTTTCCTTAATGTATATTTTCCGCAGCATTCGGTTACTGACCGGCCTCACCTTTGAAGAAGTGATGCACGATACCAGCAAATAGTTTTAAGAGGCTTTTTATGCTTTACGCCATTATTAGTGAAGATGTTCAAGATAGTTTAGAAAAACGTAAGTCAGCGCGCCCCGATCACTTGGCGCGCTTGGAATTATTAAAAAACGAAGGTCGTTTAATTTTAGCGGGGCCTCACCCAAAAATTGACAATGAAAACCCAGGCGATGCTGGTTTCACTGGCAGCTTAGTAGTCGCGGAATTTAATTCTTTGGCTGATGCAGAAGCATGGGCAGCTGCAGACCCTTACATAGCGGCAGGCGTATACGCCAAAGTGACAGTCAAACCCTTTAAAAAAGTATTGCCTTAATTCCCTCAAGGATTTCGCATGAAAAAAATAGCATTGGCAGGACTCATAAGCCTTGCCGCAACCACAATAACTTTTTCCACCTCTAGCTTCGCTGAAGATAGATTCGTTACCGACATCATCTATATTCCACTGCGTGCAGATAAAGACAATCAAGCCACCATTATTAAAAGTGGTTTACCCACAGGTACGCGCTTGAAGTTTTTGAGCGAAGAGGAAGATGCCAACAAAAACAAATGGTCGCGCGTTGCGACGAGTGAAGGCATTGAGGGCTGGATGCGCAGTCAGAATTTAACCGCTGAGCCCACTGCATCCATGAAGCTCGCCGCATTAACATCTGGCCCAACCGATATGGTTGAGTTACAGAAGCAAAATATATCGCTCAAAAATGAATTGGCTAGCGCACAAGCGGCAGCTCAAAGCCTTAGCAAAGAGCTTGAAGAAATTCGTAAATCTCCAACCTCAGATATTAATCTTGAGCAGGAGAATCAAAACATGAATCGCATTAACCAAATACTACAAACCGAGCGCGATGTGCTAAAAGCTGAAAATGATCAACTAAAGCGCAGCGATACTTACAAACAGCGTATTTATGGCGGCGTATTAATTTTAGCGGGCGTAATACTGTCATTCGTTTTGCAATTATTCGGTAAGCGCAAACGTCGCTCCGAATGGAATTAACAGTGTTATTCAGAGTGGAACTAATAGCGTGAGCACAACAACCGCACTGAGTGTGAATTTAAATAAAATTGCGTTGATTCGAAACTCCCGTGAAGGCAACTACCCAGATGTAGTTGCACACGGCCAAGTGTGTTTGGCCGCTGGCGCAGACGGTTTAACCGTGCACCCGCGCCCCGATCAGCGCCATATTCGCCCGCACGATGTTTATGATTTAGCAGAGCTGCTAAAGGATAATCACAGCGCAGAATTTAATATTGAGGGAAACCCATTCGCGGAAAAAATTGGCGATTTTCCCGGCTTTATAAAACTGGTGCTGGATACGAAACCCGAACAGTGCACGCTCGTGCCCGACAGCAATGATCAACTCACGTCTGACCACGGGTTTGATTTAAAAAAGTCGGGGGAACGTCTAAAACCTATTTTGGCACAACTTAAAGAAGCCGGTGTGCGCATCAGTTTGTTTATGGACCCAGATCTAGAGCAAATTGAATTAGCCAAGCAATTAGGCGCCGACCGTATCGAGCTTTATACCGGCCCCTATGCCGAAGCATACAAATACCAAGATGCAAGCTTTGAGCAATTATTCAAACGCTATTATTCAGCCGCCGAACACGCAGCAAAAATTGGTTTGGGTTTAAATGCAGGACACGATTTGAATTTAGATAACCTCGCTCGCTTTCGTACTGTACCGCAGTTACTCGAAGTCTCTATTGGTCACGCATTAACAGTTGACGCTATTGCAATGGGCTTAGACAAAGCTGTGCGTGCCTACAAACAACTTTGCGTTGCTCATTAACACAGATAAATACCCACTTAGAAAGAATTCAGCATGAGCAAAGAACGCGACACTCATAAAGAACGTGGCGATAGCCAAGCCTATTTAGAAAAAAAGAAATTTTTTGATGGCCTTCTAACAGTCTATGGTCGCAAGCCCGTGCTTGAAGCCCTGCAAGATAAGGCGACGAACATTCATCGCCTGCACCTAGCAGAAAGCAACAAATCTGCAGCAATTTTGGATGATATTATTAAACTCGCCAAAGCCAAGGGCGCAGAAATTTTGTATCACAACCGTGCAGAGCTTTCGCGCATTTCAAAAAACTCCAGCCAAGATCAAGGCGTAGCGGCTGATTTAATTTGCCGCGGCTTCCAAACTTACGATAACTTTATCGCTAAAAATACGGGCAAAAAATTTACCTTGCTAGCACTGGATGGGGTGAGCAACCCGCAGAATCTCGGTATGATTATTCGCTCCGCATGTGCGGGGAATATTGATGGTATTTTATTGCCTCAACAAGGCAGTGCGCAAATTGATCCTTTAGTGATTAAAGCGAGCGCTGGCACAGTATTTCGTGCGCCCATTTTGCGCTGCAAAAATTTAGCGGCAGCCTTAAAAGATTTTAAAACCGAAGGCGCTGTGATTTGCTCACTATCCTCTCACGCAAAATCTACCTTAAAAGAATTTACGCCAGAGCAAGCCTGTATTTATGTACTAGGCAACGAAACTGAAGGCGTATCCAAAGAGGTATCGCAACTCTGCAATGAAAGTGTACGCATTCCCATGAATAACGGTGTGGAAAGTTTGAACGTTGCAGTCACTGCTGCATTAATTGCTTTTAGATAGATTAATTCCGCTATCTAAACCCCCTAACCGTAGTTAGGGGGGTACAAGCGGTCCAGCTAGAAGATTCCTGCTACTCAATTCCCTCTGCATCCTTCGGGCTCAAACTTTTTCCAATTACTTGTTTTCCACCCACTCCCTATTCGTGTAGCTCCATTTCACGATGGCGACTATCGCCAAAAACAAACCACAACATCCTAGCGCAATTAAAACCTCACGAACATCTGATGAAAAAATCACAAAATAATGTTTGTTTTTAATTAAGGCCGCAAAGCTGGATACCGCAAAGGGCATCCAATACAATCGAAAGGTTTGCCAATAATCAGTCACATTTGCGGAAACACTTAGCATCAATGCAGTACCAATCACCACACTAATTCCCACCGAATTAATCCACAATGTTGGCGATGGATCAAAGTGAAAATAGAGCGTAACCAAGTACCAAATTAGATAACACCAAAGCACCAACCTACCCGGCTTTATCTGTACAAAATAAGAATAAATTGAAAGCATATGCCTCTCGCCTATGTCACTACAGGATAGCTGCATAAAAAGTGCCAGAAAAAATTGCCGTACACGCCTGAGAATTACGATTAGAACTAAAAAAATAAGCAGAGCTTGGTGCGTTAAGCCAATTAGCGCACCATTAAAGATCAAATCAATAATCAAGCAGACACAAAAATGCCCGGAGCAAATTTCTTTATTCCGGGCTTTTTAAGACTAAAAACAATTATTCTTTCTGCCAACCACCGCCAAGGGCTTTATACAAGTCGACCGCCGCCTTTAACCGTGCAAGACGTTGCTGCGCAAGTGAATCTTGTGCTTGGAAAAAACTGCGTTGCGAATCCAACAAACCTTGCAAATCAATTCCGCCTTCGCGATAACGTACTTCATTTAACTTCAAGCTGCGTGCCGCTTGCTCAAGGATATTTTGCTGATTGATCTCTTGCTGCTGAGTCACATTAACGCGATTGAGCGCATCATCCACTTCTTGTAAAGCCGTTAAAATAACTTTGCGATATTGCTCCAATAATTCAACCCGGCGAGATTCGCTCACGCGCACTTGATTGACGTATCGGCCACTTGCAAATAAATTTTGCGCAAGACTTAAACTCCACCCAGCCGATTGCGTAGCGGGGTTTAACCTAAACAATTCACTGGCAGAACTACCCATATTCGCACCCAATTGAATACTAGGTAGCAGAGCCGTGCGCGCCGCGTAAACATTTGCAGACGATGCTTGCAATTGAGCCTCTGAACTAGCCACATCAGGGCGACGAGTGATTACATTCGCGGGTATACCCGCCACAATAGTCGGAATTTTTAAATCAATAATTTTTTCGCTGGCAAGTTGATAGCCCTGTGGAATCTGGCCTTGCAACAAAGCGATGGCCGCGCGTGTTTGATCTAACTGTAATTGCAAAGGCAAGAGTGCATTTTGTTGCGAGAACAAATTGGTTCTTTGCACGGCAACATCGGCAGCACTTGCAATACCATTCCGATAAAGTGAATCTACAATTTTCTGAATGCGCTGTGCGATCTCAATATTTTTCTGAGTCGTTGCAATACGTTCTTGTAGTGCCAAATAGTTAAACCAGGCAGATGCCACACCGGCAGAAATACTCAAGCGCGTAGCTTCGTTGGAAAATTCTGTCGACTTATAGCTCGCTTTAGACGCAGAGCGGTTAGCCATCTCGCCGCCCCACAAATCAACTTCGTAACTTGCCGATAACCCTGCGCTACTTGAGTCTGATCTTGCCCAATCACCGCCGTCAGGTTTACTTTTACTCTCTCTTGTGGAAGCACTTAAACCCAACGATGGAAACAAGCTGGAATTGGCAATTTTCATTTGCAATTCCGCTTGTTTTACGCGTTCTGCTGCAATCACTAGATCAGGATTTTTTTGCTGCGCGTTTTCTACCAACTGCGTAAGCTGGGCAGATTCAAATGCTCGCCACCAGTCTTTCTCAATATTGACCGCGCCTTCTGCCTGGGGGGCGTATTCCCAAACCGGAGCAAACTCGATTTTTGTTTCAGGAACGGTGTTCATAGAGGAACAAGCCACCAAGCTTGCACAGACTATGATCGACAAGTTCAAGTGCAACGACTGTTTAAATTTCACGAGGTTATTACGATTCACAAGATTACTCCGACGCTAACGCGGTAACGGGATTTAACCGCGCGGCTTTGCGCGCTGGTAAAAAGCCAAAAATCAATCCAGTTAAAAATGCACAACTAAAGGCAAGCACCACGGGCCCCATGGAGTAATCAATTGGCATACCAAACCGCCCAACTAGCGCGGCACATAACAAACCTAAGATAACGCCAATGATTCCTCCCAATGCAGAGACGGCTAGCGCTTCAATTAAAAATTGCTGCATGATATTTCGCGTTCGCGCCCCGGTTGCCATGCGCACACCAATTTCACGCGTGCGCTCAGTAACGCTTACCAACATAATATTCATAACACCAATACCGCCAACCAATAACGAAATTGCCGCAATAGAACCCAACAAAATCGTCATGGTGTTTTGCGTTGCAGATAAGGTGTCAATTAGCGATGCCATATTGCGAATGGTAAAATCTTCTGTACCGTGGCGTTCAAGTAACAAGGATGACACCGAGGTTTGTACATCTTGCATGTGAGATTCATCGGTAACTGAGATGGTTACATTTCGCAGAAAGCGACGACCAAAAATTCGCAAACTACCTGTGGTGTAAGGCACCATCACTTTATCATCTTGATCCTGCCCGCCCGCATCTGCACCGCGTTCCGCCATAACACCAATAACTTGGAACAACACATTATTCACAATAATATATTTACCGAGCGGGTCTTCATCGCCAAACATTTTCTTTTTAACCGTTGTACCCAAGACCGCTACGGTTGCGTAAGTATTTTCATCTTCTTCGGTGAAAAAGGTTCCCGATGCCACATCCCATTTACGCACTGTGGGATACTTGAAGCCTGTCGCATTAATATCCGTGCTGACATCCACATTGCCATAACGCAGCGTGTAACTGCCCGTAAGCTCAGGCAACGCGGCAGCCACATGCGGCAACTCGTTAATCGCTTTAACATCTTCCGGCACGAGCGTTCGAATTTCCCACGCGCGGCGCTGCTCTGGCCCACCGGGCCGCACAATCAAAAGATTACTGCCCATAGCGCTAATACTATCCACTACCGCTTTTTTAGCGCCGTCGCCAATCGCCAACATGGTTATTACTGACCCGACACCAATAACAATTCCCAAGAGCGTTAGTACCGTCCGAAAAACATTGCTTCGCAAAGAACGAAACGCCGTTTTCGCACCCTCTGCAATTTCAGTTGATAAGTTAGGCTCACCGTGCAATTTCGGTTCAAGAATAGGCACCTGATCAACTTTGCTGGGGCCTGGGTCCGCAACAATTAAACCATCTTTAATTTCAATTAGACGATGCGCGTGATTGGCGACATGCAAATCATGCGTAATTAAAATAATCGTGTGCCCCTGCTCAGATAGATTTTTCAGCAGCTTCATAACTTCTTTGCCGCTATTACTATCCAAGGCGCCGGTAGGCTCGTCAGCCAAAATAATTTGGCCACCATTCATCAGAGCGCGCGCAATCGACACACGTTGCTGTTGACCGCCAGACAACTGATTGGGGCGATGATCTAAACGCGCGCCCAATCCCAATGAACTTAATAATTCTGATGCGCGCTCACGACGCTCTTCTGGCAACATACCTGAATAGGTCGCAGGCATTTCAACATTTTCACAGGCGGTTGAACCTGCTAATAAATTGTAACTTTGAAATACAAAACCAAAGGCCTCGCGACGCAGTTGTGCTAGTTCATCCGCATCAAAACTCGAAACATTTTTTCCTGCAAAATAATATTCACCTTCGCTGGGCTTATCCAAGCAGCCGAGAATATTCATTAGCGTGGATTTGCCCGATCCCGATTGGCCAATGATGGCAACGAATTCGCCGGGATAAATTTCCACATCAATGCCATGTAAAACTCGCGTGGACAAATCCCCGTTTTGAAAGGTTTTGGTCACGCCAGTTAATTTTATAAGCGGTTGCTTGTCAGCCATAAATGTTCAACACAAAATAAAACGTTAAAAGATTGTCAATTTCTTGCTACACAATTGCGCCCTAGCGCATTTGACGTGCACCGCCACCACCCGGACCACCCATACCCGGTGCTCCCGGTGTAGCGCCTTGGCCAGACGAATTGGGTTTTTCTTGAACTTTCATACCCGACACAATTTTTTCGCCTTCTGTTAAACCTTCTAACACCTGCACGCGCACACGGCTACTAATACCAACCTTAATGTTTCGCTCGGTTAAATTACCCTTCTCATCCATTACCTGTACGGTAGCGGGCTGTGGCTTGACTTCATCTGTTGCACTTGGCGGAGCACGACGCTGACCGCGTTTACGCGCCCAAGGTTCTTCGCCTCCAGATTCAGCAGATGCTTGTTCACGTGCGGCTTTAGGATCGCGCTCGCCACGCTTCCCTTTTATATCTGCAACGTCTACCGGCGCAGACGAAACGGCTTTTTCTGCTACAGATTTTTCAGCAGCGGCGCTAGAGGATTTATCTTTATCCGATTCCTTTTTGCTATTTTCATCCTTTTTAAGAGCTTCGTCTTTGGGCTTTTTATCGCCCCAAGATTTTTTATCTTCATCCGCTTCTCCCGGTTTACGCACTTTAAAATTCAGTGCGGAAGCAGGAATCACCAATGTATCGCGAGCCTGAGCAGCAATAAAAAACACTTGCGTACTCATGCTCGTCATAAGCACGCCATGTTCATTGGGAACATCAAATAACGCGTTATAGAGCACAACATTGTTAGTCACTTGCGGTGTTGGTTCTACACGATCTAATTTGCTGTACCAGCGATAATCCTGACCACCCAAAGTGGTGAAGTACACCGGCATGCCCACATGCAATTTACCAATATCCGCTTCTGACACTTGGGTTTGCACGGTCATGCTTGATAGATCTGCGATACGCATAATCGTAGGTGCTTGGTTGTTCGCGTTTAGGGTTTGCCCTTGACGCGAGGTGATAGAAACCACAGTACCGCTCATAGGTGCATATATACGGGCGTAAGCTAAGTTAGCTTCTTCTGCACGCAAACTGGATTCGGTTTGTTGAATTTGTGCTTGTAAGGCTTTTAATTGCGCACCCGCAGATTGGAAACTGGCTTCTGCAACTTGGAGCGCTTCTTTCGTAGTTGCATCATCTTTATAAAGATTTTGTTGGCGTTCAATACGAATTTTCGCCAAGGTGAGTTGCGCTTGCCTATCACCCAATTGCGCTTTCTGATTTTGCAATTGCGCGCGAATACCATCTACCTTTGCACGAAATACAGTTGCATCAATTTCCGCTAATAAATCTCCGGCTTTTACCTGCTGGCCAACAACAACCAAGAGCTTTCTTAATTGACCAGAGACTTGCGCACCCACATCCACATATTCACGGGGTTGCAATACCCCCGTTGCGGTCACCAGATTCTGGATCTCGCCTTTCTCTACCGTTGCCGTTAAATAATTTTCAGCTTCGCTATTTTTACTAAAAAAATATTTCCAGACGCCTATAGCCACCAAAATAGCAACCACGACAAACGCGATACGGGTGAAACGCCAGAGCGCAAAAAACTCACCAATGGATGTCAACAATCTAGACATAAAATCTTCTCAGGATGTAAATAGGGAAATAAATGAATAAGTTGCAACTGTAACATTGAAAATGTGAAGTTTTTACGGGCAATTAATGAAGAATTGTTGAAGAAAT
>CAZZEV010000040.1:0-10339 GCA_964653305.1 uncultured Cellvibrionaceae bacterium
GACAACGTCTACGGCACCATCGAGACGGATGCTGCGCGCCGCGACTTCACCGTAAACGCACTCTATTACACCACCCGCGACTTCTCGGTACACGACTACTGCAACGGCTTGGAAGACATCAAAAACCGCACACTGCGCATTATTGGCGACCCTGCGACCCGCTACAAAGAAGACCCCGTACGTATGCTGCGCGCGGTGCGCTTTGCCGCTAAGCTCGGCTTTAAAATTGAACCCACTACCGCTAAACCGATTCGCGAACTTGCGAGTTTGTTAGGCAATATCTCTGAGGCCCGCCTGTTTGAAGAAGTGCTAAAACTCTTTTTGGGTGGATCGGCTACGGCAACGTTCCATCTGTTGCGCGAATACGATTTGTTGCAGCAGCTCTTTCCAGGTGCCGACGCGGCAATCAAAGCGGGCGATGAACTGGGTGCAGCGCTCATAGAGCGCTCTATGATCAATACCGATAAACGCCTGCGTGCTGATAAAACCGTAACGCCCGCGTTTATTTACGCCGCCCTACTCTGGCCCGCCATGCTCAGAGAGCAAAAGCGCTTGGAAGATAAGATGCCGCCGCAAGCCGCCTACTTGGAAGCTTGTCAAAAAGTGATTAGCCAGCAGTTGGCGCGCACGTCTATTCCCAAGCGCTTCTTAATTCCTATGCGCGAAATCTGGGATCTACAGGCTCGCCTACCGGGCCGCCAAGGTATGCGCGCACTACGTTTGATGGATCACCCTCGCTTCCGTGCCGCCTACGACTTTTTGTTGATGCGCGAAGATGCTGGCGAAAAACTCAACGGCCTAGGCTCTTGGTGGACAAGTTTTCAAAGCGCCGATGACGATGCCCGCGAGCAAATGGTTAAAGACCTCGGCAAGCAAAACGCCACCAGTCGCCCACGCCGTCGCCGCACGCGCAAACCTGGCGACAGCGCAGCTGCCAGTACACCTAGCGCCGAATAAGTCAGCATGCTCGCTTATATCGGCCTTGGCAGCAATTTAGAAAATCCCCGCGCGCAGGTGGAGCAAGCCTTAGTGGAATTGGCTACCATCCCCCAATCCCAATTGCTCTCCAAGTCTCCGTTTTACCGCAGCGCCCCGGTCGGTCCCGGCGATCAGCCTGACTACATCAATGCCGTGGCTCTGCTGAAAACATCCTTAAGCCCACTTGCCCTACTCGACGCACTACAAGCCATCGAGCAAAGCCATCTGCGGGTGCGTATCGAGCACTGGGGGCCACGCACGCTGGATTTGGATATATTGTTGCTGGATCAGCAAACTATCGATAGCGAGCGCCTCAAGGTGCCTCACCCCTATCTGACGCAGCGTAACTTTGTACTTTACCCGCTGGCCGATATTACCCCAGACCTGCGCTTGCCCGATGGTACAAGCCTACAACAACTAATTGCTCAATGCCCGCGTGATGGGCTGGCACCCATAGAATAACGAGCGCCATTGAATGCGTATCAGGAGTTGGCTGTGAACCCCATGTTTGAAGACTTATCATTGGATTTAACCAACACCACTCTGCCGCGCTATATCGCGGTAGAGGGCTGCATAGGCGTAGGTAAAACCACCCTTGCGCGCAACATCGCTAATTTGTTTAATTACGATATGTTGCTAGAGCAGCCAGAAGAAAATCCGTTTCTGGAGCGCTTTTATAAAGACCCCAAATCCACCGCGCTGCCCACACAATTATTCTTTTTGTTCCAACGCGCCAAGCAGCTCCAAAGCCTACGCCAGAGCGATATCTTTGAACCGGTACGCATAGCGGATTTCCTGATTGAAAAAGACCAACTCTTTGCGCGTGTAACCTTAGACGATGACGAATTGAATATTTATCGTCAGGTGTACGACAAGCTTTTGATCGACGCCCCGCGCCCGGATTTGGTCATTTACTTGCAAGCGCCTTTGGATGTACTCGCCGACCGCATTCGTCTGCGTGGCATTGCCAGCGAGCAATACATCAGCAATGAATACCTTAAAGCGCTCAACGATGCCTACACCGAGTTTTTCCACTATTACGATGGCGCACCACTACTTATCGTCAACGCCAAAGACTTAAACCTTGCGCAAAACCGCGAGCACTTTAAGCAGTTGGTAGAATATATCCTTACCATTAAAAGTGGCCGCCACTATTACAATCCAACGCCCATGTTGTGATCTTGACTGTTTGTGATTCTGGCTTTTTGCTCCATACTTTCCCAAACCGCATTCACTGCATAAGTTTGCAGCACAATAGATGATCTCACTATGCCCTACGGAACCATTACCAACAGCACCTCAACCACCAATAGCGCACTCACTAAAGCCGTAACCATTAACACCCTGCACAAACTCAAGGGAACTGGCGAAAAGTTTGTGGTGATCTCGCTTTATGACGCGCATATGGCCGCCATGGCGCAACGCTGTGGTGTTGAAGTGGTATTAGTCGGCGATTCGTTAGGCATGACCGTGCTTGGCTACGACAGCACGATTCCCGTCACTATGGAACACATGATTTACCACGTAGAGGCGGTGGCGCGCGGCAATAAAAAATCGCTGATTATGGGCGACCTCCCTTTTATGACTTATGCCACACCGGAAGATGCTCTGCGCAATTGTGCGCGTATCATGCAAGCCGGTGCCCATATGGTGAAACTGGAAGGCGGCGAATGGTTAGCAGAGACAGTTCGCATGCTGTCTGATCGCGGAATTCCAGTGTGTGCGCACATAGGTTTAACGCCGCAATCCGTCAATAAATTTGGTGGCTTTCGTGTGCAAGGCCGCGATCAAACCCAAGCCGACAAACTACTCGCGGATGCAAAATTACTCGCCGAGGCTGGCGCAGATTTATTGTTGATGGAATGTATGCCCGCTGCACTCGCAGCACAAATTACCCGCGAAATACCTATTCCTACTATCGGCATCGGCGCAGGTAAAGATACCGATGCGCAGGTATTGGTGATTAACGATATTCTCGGCTTAACCGAGCAACCGCCAAAATTCTCTAAAAACTTTTTGCTGGAAACCAATGACATTCCCGGTGCTATGCAAAAATATGTTGCCGATGTAAAAGCAGGAATTTTTCCCGGAGAAGAAAACAGTTTTAACTAAAACTCAACAACACTATCGGCATTAAACTCAGAAAGGACTCTCACTCGGTCACCACTAATAAATCTGTGCTAGCAAAATTCAAATATGCAAAGCGTTAGTAACAGAGGACACACTAAAACGACAATAGGTGATTGTTATGAGTATCAACTTACATTTTTTACGCTTCTCCAAACTGAAAATTATGCTTGCCGGTTTAATGCTTCTAAGCACAGCCGCAATTGCTGCAACAGGTGAAGAGCTTTCTAAAAATATTATGCCGGATAGCCCTGAGTGGCGCGCGTACATTGCCCAATCTGAGCAACTGAGAGCATTAGATAAAGCCGCGCTCGCCGCAGAAGTTAAAGCGCTGGGATTAAGCGACGCCAAATTACCCGAGCACACCAAAGAATTTGGCTTTGAACCAAAGCAAGCTGATGAATGGTTCAAAAGCGCCGAAGGTGAGCGCATTATGGGTATTATTCTCTCCTTCCAAACCCCTTCTGGCGGTTGGTCTAAACGCACTGACATGAGCAAAACTGTTCGTCAAAAAGGCCAAGCCTTTGGCGTAGAAGAAAATTACATTCCCACCTTCGATAACAACGCCACCAGCACACAATTACAACTTTTAGCGCAGGCCTATAGGGTCACCAAGAAAAAAGTTTATCTCTCTGCGTTTGAGCGTGGCGTGAAATTAATTGTTGATGCGCAATACCCCAACGGCGGTTGGCCGCAAAATTATCCCATCGTAGGTGGCTATCACGATCACATCACTTACAACGATAATTTGATCAAACAACTGATGGAATTGCTCTACAACATCAGCACGGGCAAAAACGAATTTGCATTTACCTCTAAAAAATTACGCAAGCAAGCTCAAGTAACTTTTGAAAAAGGTTTGGAGTGTATTAAGAAAACCCAAGTAGTAGCCAATGGACAACTGACGATTTGGGGCGCGCAACATGACCGCCTAACCCTTGCACCTGCTAAGGCGCGCAACTTCGAAATGATCTCCCTCTCCAGCACCGAAAGCGCTTATCTCATGAGTTTTTTAATGGACATAGATAAACCCGATGCGGATACGATTAAAGCCGTACACGCTGCCGCCAAATGGTTTGAGGAAAATAAAATTCTTGGTCAGCGCTGGTCGCGCACAGATATCGCTTTACAGGCAGATTCTGAGGCACCGCCAATGTGGTCACGCTTTTATGAGATAGGGACTAACAAGCCGATTTTTGGCGACCGCGACGGCTCTATCTATTACTCAGTGGCTCAGGTTTCAGAGGAGCGCCGCAAAGGCTATGCATGGTATTCAACCGCAGCGAATAAAACTCTTGAGAAATACCAAACGTGGGCAGAGAAATATCCTGCCAAACCCTAAATTTCACACATAAAAAAGCCGGTACTGATAAGAGCACCGGCCAAGACCATACTAGAGTACAAAATAAAGGGGAGTTCCAACTGGGCAAACAACTAAACCCACCTGATACTACGAGCAACTCAATGCATCCATCAGTAACTTAAGTATCGGTGCAGATCAAAAAATTGCCAGTCCTCAAGATAACTTTTTTACATTGATTTGAGATAAAGCTCACAAACTCATTTGAAAAAGCTATAAAAGGTACCTTTAAAGAGATTTTAACGTGCCGGTAGCGACACAGCTTCATTAATTAAGGTTTCAAGACGAGCAGCTGTACCGGAGCGCAAGACAAACTCATCTAACATTTTACGCAGCTTACTCAGCTTGGTACGTGCAGCGCGGAATTCGGCAGTAATAGGCTCATAGACCAGATCATGATCTTGCACGCTCAACTTACCAATCTCAGAAAGCTCTGAGTGAATCGCGCAAATAAGATCATAGAAAAAATCTTTACGATCTATACTGCTGGCCTCCCAATAGGCTACATCCAACCCTACCAGTAACTCCTCCAATATTTTTACTGCCCGTGCAATACTATCGTTTTTCATACGCCACCTTTTTATTTCGTAAGAATGCATTGAGTTGTTTAATAAGAGTGCACTGAGTATAGAAGAGAATCTCGAAGCTACCCGCTAAATAGCCCAACTTATACTGGCTCACAATCAGTAGCTCGACTAAGATAGCCGCCTTGGTTGAGAGCGCCCGAATGCCGATTACAAACTTCAGCTTGTTTCTGTCTATCACCTTTGTTGTTTCCGCTAGCCCTGGCCCTGTCATGCTCTCCTGTATGACGAATGGCGGGCGCCTAGGGTTGCGAAAAGCATACACGGGCATCTTAGGGGCGAGCGCAGGCAATCTTTGTTTAATTGCCTTGTCTGCATTTGGATTGGGGCTGTTCATTAGCCAACATGATATTTTGTTTAACCTGATTAAATGGAGTGGCGCCGCTTATTTAGTATTTCTGGGCGTGCAAATTATGTGTGCGCCAATTCTGCTAGAACAAAAGCAAGGCACACCTTATGTAGACTCCACTAGATCACTTTGGTGGAATTCATTTCTTATCGCGATCAGTAACCCTAAAGGATTCATTTATTTTGGCGCACTCTTTCCACAATTTATTGCGTACCAGAAACCTTTGGCACCACAATTTTTAGCATTAACACTGACTTTTTTAGTTATAGATTTAATGTGGATGTTTATTTATGCCATAGCAGGTAGCAGCATAATGCTCTGGCTAAAAACACCTAAACATCAAAAGGGGTTTAACGCCCTTTCAGGTTTTGTATTAATTGCCGCCGGAATATTTATGGCGTTTTCAGGAAAAATGTAATGAAGCAAAAACTTATTTTAATAGGCGGAACCTCTCTCGTTTCTATCGCCATAGACCAATGGACAAAAGTGTTGGCCACAAAATATTTACTGGGAAGTGAAATGCACAGTTGGTGGAACGATTTTTTTGTATTGACTTACTCTATTAATCACGGCGCTTTTTTAGGCTTAGGCAGCAACTTGCCAGAGCATATTCGCAATATTATTTTTAGTGGATTAGTAGGTTTGTTCTTAATTGGTTTTACAATTTATGCATTTCGCGACAACACCATGAATAAACTTCAAAACCTTGCCTGCGGGTTAGTTTTGAGCGGCGGATTTAGCAATCTTTACGACCGCATTACCAATAACGGCGGAGTAGTAGATTTCATGAATATGGGAATTGGCGGTTTGCGCACCGGCATTTTTAATGTGGCTGACATGGCCATTATGGCGGGGGTATTTTTGTTGATAATTTATTCCTACAAGACTGAAACAAAAAAATAGAACCCTGTATTTCTTGCTGCACATGGCGGGACAAAAAACTCCCGCCACATCTAATCGCCCTACTTCTGTAAAGAATCCCTTATCTGCGCCAAGGTTTGTGCTAAATCTGTTCCCTCCTGCGCATAGCGAATACCCTGCTGCACAAATTGCAATGCAACTTGGGTATTGGCCAACTGAATATAACTCTGTGCTAGTACTAAATAAACATCCGGAGAACGTCGATCAATACGCAAAGCGCGTTCAGCAATCGCGATAGCACCCTGATAATTTTTGGCTTGATATTGGGCACGCGCTTGGCTTACGAGACTGGCTGTTGCATTGCTGCTTGCGACCGGAACAGTGGGGCGCGTTTGTGGTACAGCTTCTGGAACGACAGGCTCTACCGGCTTCACCGGTGCCTTTACCTCTGGAACGGGTACAGGATCAGACTTTTCGATAACAACCGGGGCGGCTTCAGGCTTAACATTGCTCGCACAGCCCACAAGGTTCATTACAATTAAAAGCAAAACGCCTAAAAACAAACATTTATTTAATACGATTTTCTTCACAACATAATTTCCCAAAAAATTATTCATTATAAATGCGCTTAAAAAATCTTTTGCCACCAATGTTCTTCGCCCACGTTTGCTTTTATTTTACACTCTGCCGACTCTTTGGGTTTGAAATCATTATGCAGCGGTAACCACATAGCGCCTTCGCATTGCTCTGCGCTCAACAAGCCCGTACTCTCATCTATCCAATCAAAACTTACTCCTTCCGGCGGCTGCTGACTCACACCTTGAGTTGGCAATTGTCGCATTAAATCAGCCCACACTTGTAACGCACCACTGGCACCACTCAACGGGGTTTTAGCGTTGTCATCTTTACCAACCCATACTACCGCTAAATGCTCGCCGCTAAAGCCTGCAAACCAGCTGTCGCGTTGATCATTGGTGGTGCCGGTCTTACCCGCCAGCGGCAAGGTTTCAGGGAAAGAATTATACACACTGCGTCCCGTGCCTTCGCGCAATACGGCTTGCAATGCATGCTGCAACTCAAAGGTACTTTGCACAGAGAAACGCTGATCTAACTCAATGGGGTAACGTTTGAGTGGCTGACCTTCTGCATTTAACACTTCGCGAATTGCATGCAGTGGAGTGTATACACCTTCTGCTGCCAGTGTGTGATAGAGACCAGTGACTTCCAGCGGCGACATATCAACAGCGCCAATTAAGATGGAAGGCACTTGCGGAATCTCGCCGGTATAACCCGCAGCTTTAACAGTTTTAACCACCTCTTTAACCGTGAGCTGCATACCTAAGCGCACAGTCGCCTGATTTTCTGAATGCGCGAGCGCACGATAGAGAGGCATATTACCGTGGCTTTTGTTATCGGCATTTTTAGGCTCCCACAGTTTGCCATCGCCGCCTTTAATACTGACTGGATCATCGCTGATCAGCGTCCCCAGATTATAGGTTTGCGGTTGGTCGAGCGCGGTTAAAAACACGAAAGGTTTCATCAAAGAACCGATTTGACGACGAGCATCCAACGCACGATTTAATCCGGGATAGCGCGGATTTTTATCACCAATTAACGCGAGAATTTCTCCACTGCCTACAGACGTAACTATCATGCCCGCTTGCAGTTCTTTTATTTTGTATTGCTTTTCTAAACGCGCGATGCGGGTTGCAACAGCATTCTCAGCAAGGCGCTGCACCATGGGAGCAATGGTGGTAAAAATACGCAAACCCTCTGCACGTAAATCTTCCTCTTTGTAATCCTGTTTTAATTGACGCTTTACTAGATCTACGAAGGCTGGGTAATTAATCAAACTATTATCTGTTTCTGCCGCCAAACCTAAAGGCGACGCTTGCGCAATTTTTAGTTGTTTGTCGTTAATTAAATTCTCTTGATGCATTACGCCCAACACAAGATTGCGACGATTTTTTGCACGCTCCGGATTGCGCCATGGATTATAAAAAGATGCACCTTTCACCAGCCCCACTAACAAAGCAATTTCTTGCGGATTAAGCTCATGTACTGGCTTGCGGAAATAATGCTGCGCAGCCAAACCGAAACCATTGATTTCCCGGGAGCCGCTGCGACCCAAATACACTTCGTTAATATACGCTTCTAAAATTTCAGACTTGGTGTAATGCATTTCCAATAAGACCGACATAATGGCCTCAGGAATTTTGCGTGTCATGGTTTGTTCGGACGTGAGATAAAAGTTCTTCACCAACTGTTGCGTGAGTGTACTGCCACCTTGCACAACTTCACCTTCGCGCGCATTTACCCACATGGCTCGCAAAATAGCCTCGGGCGATACACCGTGGTGCTCCAGGAAATGTTTATCTTCAACGGCTAATAAAGTTTCACCTAAGAGTGGCGGCAATTGATCCAATTTTACGAGAACACGGTCTTCAATATTGTTGGGGTATATACCACCGATTTCTTCTGGCTCCATACGCACCAAGGGCAATGCAGCCCCCTTAGAATCCATCAATGATGCAATTCTGCCGTTATCAATTCGCAAAGTGAAACGCTGCGGCTCTTCGCGCTTATCCCAGAAATCAAAACCGCGCGTTAAAATTTCATAAGTCACTTCTACACTGCTGGCCGCTCGGCGCGACATCTGGCCCGATGCAGTCACGGCTGCCGTACTGCGATACCCTAAGGCTTCCAATTCTTTCTCGAACAACACAGGGGTCAGCGGTAAACCTTCATAAAGCTCCAACGGACGCGAATAGACGCGTGCAGGTAGCGCCCACTTCTTGCCTTCAAATTTTTCGCGCACAACCTTATCGAGATACAAACTCCACACGCCTAACACCAGCGCACACAATAGGCTAAAGGCCAAAATCGCCAACAGAACCAGCTTCCAATTAATATAGAAAGAACCAGAACCGGGCGACTTTTTACCGCGACTTAAAAAACGACGTTTGGTCATCTATGAGATCCAACAGGAGATTAATTACGTATTTTACGGGTTAGAACATTTTACGGGTTCAACAAGGCTTTATCGAGTTAAACCTTTTAAGCATAATGCACCACCTCAAAATTTCGTTCACACAAGGTTTACCTCATGAGCAAGCAATATCACATTTATGGCATAGGCGCCGCCCTCGTCGATACCGAAATCACCTTAAGCGATGCAGATCTCGCCGCTATGAAGGTGGACAAAGGCGTTATGACTTTAGTGGACGAAGCGCGCCAACGCGAACTTATCGCACATTTGTCGCAACACTTAGTTGCCTCCAAAAAAGCCAGCGGTGGCTCAGCAGCGAACACCATCATCGCAGCCAGCTATTTTGGTTGTAATAACGTGTACTCCTGCAAAGTCGCTGACGATGAAAACGGGCAATTTTATATCAACGATATTAAAGCCGCTGGCGTGACCTACCCCGCACACATTACCCCGCCCGCGGGCACTACAGGTAAATGCTTGGTCATGATTACACCTGACGCTGAACGCACAATGAATACCTTTTTGGGCATCAGCGAAACTCTGTCAGTTGACGAATTGGATGTAGCCGCTATTGCCCAATCGCAATTCGCCTACATCGAAGGTTATTTAGTCACCTCACCTACTGGCCGCGCTGCTGCTATAGCTTTACGTGAGTATGCTGAAGCCAACAATACTCTCACCGCACTCAGCCTATCCGACCCTGCTATGGTGAAATTTTTCCGTGACGGTTTAGTGGAGATGATTGGCGCTGGCGTCGATATTTTATTCTGCAATAGCGATGAAGCCATGGCGTTCACAAAGACTGAAACGCTTACCGATGCAGCAGAAGCCTTAAAGAAATATACAAAAAATTTCGCCATTACGTGCGGAGCAAAAGGCGCGCTATTATTTGATGGCAACCAACTTATTCAGGTTGCAGGCAACAAAGTAACAGCCGTAGATACCAATGGCGCAGGCGATATGTTTGCCGGTGCATTTTTATATGCTGTCACGCAAGGGAAGGACTATAAAACTGCAGGCGAATTTGCGAGCTTGGCCGCAAGTAAAGTGGTATCGCAATTTGGGCCACGTTTAAAAGCTGAACAACATGC
>CAZZEV010000040.1:10439-13133 GCA_964653305.1 uncultured Cellvibrionaceae bacterium
AAATAGCGCAATGAGCGCACCTGTGCCCAAGGGTACAACACACCTGCACTCAATAAACATACCCATAAATTCACCAACCAGACCTTGAAGTATTCAAAGCCATTGCCAGAAAACACAAATGGAATTCGCCGTATGTGCTCACCGTATAAAAAATCTACGGACTGATGCATACCGCAAGCGTCTGGCGATATTTCTCCGCCATCCTGCTGAACAATTGCCTTGGAAATAAATGGCAGAATCGGATGCTTATCCGCAACGACACCTATTGCAAACAAGCGCGCTACAAAGATATTCGCCAATCGCTCGTCAGCGTTATTTTTTAAGGTGACGAGAGAGGATTTAAATATACGTTCAACCTTTGCCGGGTCTAGCTTAAATAAAGCTGCAAACTGAGCCTTAACTAGCGAGTGATCAAAACCATTACGCACTCCGCGAAAGACAATATCAAACTGCGGTGCAGGCATAGCATCGATCCAACATCAAAACCAAAAACACACTCATCGTATTTTGTACATTCTATTTCTTGTTAATTACTTTTGAATGGAAGCCGGCTGATTTCTAAACGTAGCCGTACGCTCGTCAGTTTCCGGATGACTAGAGAAATAGTCCAACAACTTTAAGGAGCTATTTTTGTGATCCTGCATTAATTTGTCACAACGTGCTTTGCGCTCAAGACTAATACCTTTTTCAATCACCTCTTGTTTAGCCGATTCTTCTACTTTGGTGCTATTTGCAGTCGATTTTTTACTCGTGCCTTTGGCCTCTTTCTCTGCTGCCTCTGCTGCTTTTTCCTCGTCTAGCTCCATCAACGCAGAACAATGCGCGCTGTAGGTTAAACGCTCCATTAAATCGATGAAGCTGTGGCGAGGAATATTATGCGCATCCAAAAACACCAATGAATTGGCATCCGCCTCGCGCTCAAAATCGCGCGAGTAAGAAGATGTGGTGAGCAACAAAGGAAGAGCGGCAAGCATATCAGCAGCAGCCGAAACATCACCCACCAACATACCAACTGCAAAACTTAATACAGAACCTTGAATCGTGGCGCGCAAACCATGGCGGTATTTTACATGGCCAATTTCGTGAGCGAATACCGCTAGCAACTCATCGTCGTTATGAGCAAGGTGAACAATCTCGTCGGTAAACACCACTGTACCATCGGGCAATGCAAACGCGTTTGCACCAATATCGCCTCCACCGCGAAATTGCACACGAATATTCAATTCTTTATTTTCTGCGATAGCAGGCGCAAAATGCGCGAGCACGCGGTCTTGTGTTGCTTTATCTAATTTTGTGGGGTGGAAATGCATTTTGTCGAGGATGGCCAATGTCTCTACCGATGCACGATCCATTACCGATTGGGGTAAAGCATTCGCAACCACGCGAGAGGCTAGGGGCAGACCATAAACCATCGTCCACCACGTCATGCCGACTACAATTGCTAGGGTCAAAATAACAAATTGCAAATGCGACTCAAGCCTGTGTGCCAAGGTATGAAAGAATGAAGGGCGAAATTTCTGCAACAAATCATCAACCACTGCATGATCTTGGGTTTCTAATTTCTCGCCTTGTGGAAAATACCAATAACGCGGCGTTGAGCCTATACGCGAAGTAACTTCAATATTGTTAAAATTCAAGTGCGCCAACAATTGGCCGCTGGCATTGCGAACCAAAACCATACCTGCATCATCAACCTCAACCAACACCTGTTGATGAGCTGAGGTTTTGCCATCAAACCAATCGCCGCGCACTTGCATCATGATTAATCCCTTTTTAACAGTTAAATACTGATATCCATTGCAAACAAATCATTTACGCCTTCTGCCAAGGAATTGCTCTGCTCACGTTCACCCGCAACAAAGGTATCTAAATCGCTCGTCGCAACAAAGGACGTGTGCTGCGCTTTGTATGCCGCTGTGCGAACTTTTGCAAAGGGAATAAATAATCCCAAAGTCAGCAAAATTAATAGCGTGTTAACAAACAACAATTTCATATAAGACACAAGTTGCCAGTTGGCACTAAAACGATGATCAGCAGCAGAATTTTTGGGATCGCTCAAAGTTGTATTGTTAAATTGAATATTGGCCATGGTGACGGCCATATAAGCACCCACTACCAAATAAAACGCTAAATAGAGCCCAATCATCGGAATCATTGCGGCAGCCATAACAGCAGGATTGCTCGCCATAGCCATAGCGCCGCCCCCCATCACCATAAAATACACAATGAAAAACACGATGCTGCCACCTATTACTATGCCCAACATTTTGTAGTATTCACCGACATTCACATCAAATTTGAAGGGTGCGTCGCCATAAGAGTGATTACCAATAATGTATTGCAGTTGCTGACGCCACGCGAAAGGCAAAAGCAATCCCAAGCTGAACATAGCGACGATCGGCCAAACCACATAAGCCACAAACGCGCCACTCACAGTTCCGTCAAAACGAAACGCAATATTGCGATAGTTTGTAAAACGCGCATTAAAACGCAATGAAAGAACAACAATCCAAGGCGTGGCAATAATCAACACCAACAACAGAAGCAAACCCATCATGGGCGAAAAATGGCTCAATAATGAGTAGGCAATTAACAACACCATGGCAATAATGCGCCCCTTCAAAATCTGCAAAGGCTTAGCCGTATATTCAAAGGTGGAATTGTTCAAACTGGTATTGCCGTAGAAATATTGCA
>CAZZEV010000040.1:13233-16019 GCA_964653305.1 uncultured Cellvibrionaceae bacterium
GCCGTATATTCAAAGGTGGAATTGTTCAAACTGGTATTGCCGTAGAAATATTGCAGGTTGCGCACTTTTGCCCAGGCCGAATAAACTCCCAACGTCACAATGGTCAACAAAATATTTACAATCCAAATTTTGAAATATTCAAAACCTTGGCCAGTAAAAATAAATGGATGAGTTTTTGGCGCATAGGCACTAGCACCTTCGGAGCTATCGCTTCTGGTCGCAGATTCGGGCGAAGGTGACGACGTTTTCTCTAATGAAGGACGAACAAAAACAGGGGCTGCAATATCTTCTTGCTTAGGCTCATCTTGTTGGGCTTCTGGTACATCAATGGGAACCAAACTCAAGGGCTCTGCCTCAACAGCTATAAGTTCGGCTGCGGCATCAACGCCAATCTTTGCCAAACGAGCAATGTATTTATCGGCGACTTCTTGATCAACCCCCTTTTTTAACACCGTACGCGATGCCGCGAACATGCGAGCCGTCTTATCGGCATCCAACGAAAAGAGTGCGGCAAAATCGGTTTGAGCTTGCTGAGAATCAAAACCGGCAATAACGCCCTTAAGAACAATTTCAAATTGCGGATTAGACATAAAAAACTCCGTGTAGATTTTTAATGGTGTAAATTTTTTATTAGAGTATATTTTTAAAAGTAGGACGTACTAAAACGTAACGCAGCGATGCTAACAAAATTTTATTATTTAGTCGCCGAATAAATGCCCTAACCTAGTGCGCGTGAGAACAAATAGGACACTGCGTATCCTTAGGTAACTTTAATTCCCGCCACTGACTGTAACGTGCATCAAACACCAAGAGTTTGCCTGCAAGGCTTTGACCAAACCCGACAATTAACTTTATAGCCTCAAGCGCTTGCATACTGCCGATAACGCCAACCAAGGGCGAAAGCACACCATTTGCAGCACAAGTGGTATTTTCTTCAGATTCTTCATCGTATAAACAGCGATAACATGGGCAATTAGGATCACGATTATCAAACACAGCAACTTGCCCTTCTAGGCGAATCGCAGCGCCGGAAACCAGCGGGACTTTCGCCGCAACACAAGCTGCATTTACTGCAAAGCGCGTGGTGAAGTTATCGCAGCAATCCACCACCACATCCACCGTGGCAATTTGTATTGCGAGCGATTCCGCATCTAGCGCTTGTGTGATGCAAGTGATTTGTACATCCGGATTTAATTCACGCAAGGTTTGCGCCGCAGACTCTACTTTGGTTTGACCGATGCGATTTGTGGTGTGCGCAATCTGCCGTTGTAAATTACTCAAATCAACCGTATCAAAATCCGCGAGCACTAAATGGCCAACGCCCGCTGCTGCTAAATACATGGCAACCGGCGAACCCAAACCACCAAGACCAATAATTAACACGCGCGCAGCCAATAACTTTTCCTGCCCATCGAGATCCACATCGGGCAGCATGATTTGGCGGGAGTAACGCAGGAGTTGTTGATCGTTCACAGGCTTACCTTTAAGGAAGTTTTCTACCAAGAGTTACGCGTTCGTTACCGCCAAAATCGCGAAGAGTATTTACTTGATCAAAATTATTCATCGTAAATAAATCGCGCACCGCCGAACCTTGATCATAACCATGTTCAACCAACAACCAGCCATTTTCGGTTAAATACTGCCGTGCGTGAGTGGTAATAAACTCCAAATCCGCAAGGCCATGATTATCGGCGATAAGCGCAGATAAAGGTTCAAAACGTACATCGCCTTCCTTCAAATGTTCATCATTAGGATCAATATAGGGTGGATTGCTAACGATAATATCAAACGGCTTTTCAGTTTCGATCGCAGAAAACCAATCACTTTGCTGAATCTCTACATTGTGCAGCTCAAGGTGTGCTCGATTTTTTTCGGCAAGCTCCACTGCCGCCAATTCTTTATCCACCCCAATACATTGCCATGATTTTTTTTCATGGGCGAGCGCCAACACAATCGCACCACTGCCAGTGCCTAAATCTAACAGGCGACGAGATTGGCTACGCTCATCATCCATAAATAGTCCTAATACTGCTTCTACGAGAAGCTCTGTATCTGGCCGAGGAATAAGCGTGGAATTGTTGACCATTAATGGCAGCGACCAGAATTCGCGCTGACCGATAATGTGTGCGACTGGCTCGCCGGTTAAACGGCGACTTAAAAACTCGTTGAAAGTTTTTGTTTGCTCAGCGGTGAGCTCTTGTTCTGGCCAGGTAAATAAGTAGGTGCGATTTTTTTTTAGGATATGGCCAAGTAGTATTTCAATATCGAGACGTGGGCTATCGCTTACATCTGCAAGTTGTGAGGATTTTTTTAGGCAGTCGGCGATGGTGAGCGATAGATGCATAGTTTTCCTCGTCGCTGATTGGCAACTACTTAATCCTTGCGAGACACGCCGCAGGTACATCCCTGTAGGCTCGACGGCGGCGTCCATGCCGCCGACGGTCTCGCAAGAATTAAGCAGTCACCAATTCGCAAGATTTGTGCGAGAGTCCGAAATAAAAAAACAAAAGCAGAAAAATTAATCCGAAATCGCTGCTAATTGATCTGCTTGGAATTCGTTGGAAAGCGGCTGAATAATCGCAGCTAAATCACCTTGCATTACCGCATCCAATGAATACAAGGTTAAATTAATGCGATGATCAGTCACACGGCCTTGCGGATAATTGTAGGTGCGAATACGTTCTGAACGATCACCGCTGCCGACTAAACTTTTACGTTCATCGGCCATGGATTTATGCGCAGCATCTTCTTGCATAGCTTTTAAGCGGGATGCCAATACACTCAAT
>CAZZEV010000041.1:0-15774 GCA_964653305.1 uncultured Cellvibrionaceae bacterium
ACACATGATTTCTGGTTATATAAATCACATAAATAGTTCTTATGACTATAAGCTTATAGTTATATTGACAATAAATAATTCTGTATGTATAAATATCTACGTTGAGCACTAAATAGCTTTAACAATAACAGCAGACCTGTTTTGTGCCCAATATACACCTGCCCGCAATGAGCAGGATCAACCTTGCAACAGTCCTCATCCTCTATGGATGGTATTGGTTGAGAGGCTTAATAAAGAGAGACTAATAATGAAATTAACCTGCAAAAAAATTCTAACCGCAGTTATCACTACTGCAGCTCTGTGTGCAACAGCGGTTAGTGCGCAAACTTTAACGTCAAACTCAACCGGTACCAATAACGGGTTTTACTACACTTTCTGGAAAGATTCAGGCAGCGCCTCGATGACATTACAGGCGGGTGGTCGCTATACCTCACAGTGGACCAACAACACTAACAACTGGGTAGGCGGTAAAGGTTGGAATCCGGGTTCTAGCTCCAGAGTTCTCAGCTATTCCGGTAACTACGGTGCCTCCAACTCACAAAACTCCTACTTAGCATTTTATGGTTGGACCAGAAGCCCGCTAATTGAGTACTACATTATTGAAAGTTACGGTTCTTATAACCCGTCTTCTTGCTCTGGTGGTACCGACTACGGCAGCTTCACAAGCGATGGTGCAACATATAACGTCCGTCGTTGCTTGCGCACACAACAACCTTCTATCGATGGAACTCAAACGTTTTACCAATACTTCAGCGTAAGAAATCCTAAAAAAGGTTTTGGTAATATCTCTGGCACCATCACTTTTGCTAACCACGCAAACTTCTGGGCAAGCAAAGGCTTGAATCTGGGTAACCACGATTATCAAGTACTCGCGACAGAAGGCTATCAAAGCACCGGTAATTCAGACATCACCGTTAGCTCTGGCAGCACTGGCGGTGGAAGCTCAAGCTCTGCTGCAAGCGGTAGCAAAACAATAATTGTGCGTGCCAAAGGCTCTGCTGGCGGTGAAAGTATTAGCCTCAAAGTGAACAACACCGTGGTGAAAACTTGGACACTGACAACTACTATGACCAACTACTCAGTATCTACCAGCTTGGCTGGCGGCACCCTTGTAGAGTACACCAACGATTCAGGTAGCCGCGATGTACAAGTAGACTACATCAGCGTCAATGGCAGCATTCGTCAATCGGAAGCGCAAAGCTACAACACCGGTGTTTACCAAAACGGTGCTTGTGGTGGTGGCAACGGCATGAGTGAATGGCTGAACTGCAATGGCGCTATTGGTTACGGTAATATTTAAACCGCGCTTGAGTTGACCTTCCACTACGTAGGTTAGCGACCAAGCAAGAAGTACAATAAAAAAGGAGCGGTTTACCCGCTCCTTTTTTATCAGTCTGATCACTCTATAAAATAATAAATCTAAAAAGAACGAGAGATATAAAGATGGCTACCACATCCAATTTCAAAAACAATTTCCTATTCCCCGCGCTCGCCGGAGCAGCTCTTACTTATGGCACACTTGCACTAACGGATAATGAACCCAACCAAAGCGCTTACATCAGTACACTGGAAAATCGCATTTCGGATCTTGAAAACTTGCTCTCACAAAGGGATGGTAAGGCCTCCACGCCCCATTTTTCAGTAGGCACATTTGCGCAACAAACAAATAGCGAAACAAAAAAAGTTAGTGAAGCTGGAAAAAACACCGTAACTGAAGGCATAAATAACGAACAAAGAAACAATGCCGGAATACTTGATAGCAAACAGCTTCAGCGAGATTTGGCCACTCGATCTGACCTGGACCCCCGTTCATTTTCTGAAAAAGCCAATGGTTTACTGGCTCAGAATGCAAGCAAAGAAAATGTTGTTATTGTCAGCAATGGGATTGTAGATATGGCAGGTAATCGCGAGATTTTGCCTGACTATGAATTGGAATTGCTTTATCAGAATCAAACCAATCCCGATATAAAACGCGTTGCAGCTCAAGTGCTTTCAACGCGCGGCGATAACCGCTTAATTGAAAAACAAATCACTGATGCACAAACAAGTCTGAAAAGCGATGATCCCGCTGAGCGCCAAAAAGCCTTGGTGGAATTAGCTAAAACTCGCTACGCCAGCGCTGCCAATGCAATCGCTCCACTACTGCAAGACGAGAACAACAACGTAAAGCTGGATGCGCTTTTAGCACTTCGCGCAACCGGCAACCAAAGCCACGCACGTTTAGTAGAAGCACTCGTCAATGACCCAGATCCAGCAGTCAGTTGGTTAGCGAACGATGTCGTCAATAATCTACAAAATCTGAGTGAGCGTGCACGCACACAATTAGCAAGTGCCGATATTATTGCCGAGTTACCAGTCATAGCTGCACCCTAACACTGCTTCAAATATCAAACTCTATACACAAAAAAGAGCGAACATTCCGCTCTTTTTAATAAACATCTAACAATAAAAATCATAAGAGACGAATAATGAGCACTGCTTGCTATACAAAAAAACACCTTCTGCTGGCCTCAATCCTTGGTGCCTCAATCAGTTACGGTGTGTTCATCTTTACAATGAGTGACCTAGGTCAGAGTGTACCTGCTACTGTAAAACTACAACCACCGCAGGCTGCGAATGAGATAATCGCCAAAGCCCCAGATATAGAACAGATACGCAAAGATTTGAGCACGCGTTTTATTGGTGACCCACGCACTTTTGGAGAAAAATTACGCGATTTTGTAGCAGAAAATACCCACCCGCACACGATCGCCATTGCCTGTAAAGTAGTCGCCGATTTAGCCGAGAACCCAGATACTTTAACCAATCGAGAGCTGGTATCGCTCTACGACAATCAAACCAATAAGGAATTTAAACGGGTGCTCGCACAAGTGTTATCGCTGCGTGGCGATAACAGCCTTATGCAAAAACTGGTCAGTGAAGCTGAATCAGCATTGAAGAATCAAGACGCCGCTGAACGACGCAAAGTGCTTCTTGACCTTGCAAAAACCCACTATGCCGGCGCTGCTAACGCGATTGTTTCATCATTGCATGACGGTGATACCAGCGTAAAACTCGACGCGCTACTCGCGCTGCGCGGGACAGGCAATGAAAGCCACATTCGCCATCTAGAAAAACTGACTAATGACACAGATGAATCAGTGCGTTGGCTCGCAAATGATGCAGTCAGCCATCTACAAAACTTAAGTACCAAGGCGCGCACCAAACTTACTACCGCCGACATTGCCTCTGAGTTACCCTTGATACCGGTAAATTAACCAAGCAAGCTTTCAATATTTATAGAAGTACACCCATTTAATCTTTACTGATTCTTTTTTGCTATGAACGATGTCAGTTGATTCATATGGGTAAACACCTCCGCACCGAGATCACGCATTTTCTCTGTCAATGAATTAGGCTGGCCATTAGCTTCAGGTGGGCAATAGGCCAGCGCGCGCATACCAGCGGCCTTGGCAGCAATAACACCCGTCAGTGAATCTTCAACCACAATCGCTTGCGAAGCGGGAACACCCATTTTTTTTGCCGCATGCAAAAATAAATCTGGCGCGGGTTTACCGCGGGTCACATCTTCAAAGCTAAATACGTTGCCTTCCACATAATGCAACAAATTGGTTTTCACCAAGGTCACTGCCATTTTTTCGTGTTTGCCGTTGGATGCAACACAAAAAGGAATTTTATTGGCCTGCAATTGTTGCAAAACAGATTCAACACCTTCAACAGGAAACAAACGATTCTCGCACGCAACCAAGGTTTGTAATTGTACATGCCGCCAAAAAGCGCGACCGCGTTCATCGCGTTCGACTTGGTTTACATCCTGCCAATTTAATTTCTCGGTAAGCTCATCGGTAATCATGCTAATGCAATCAGCAACGGATTTACCGCGATAAGACTCAAGCGAATAATGCGGGCTAACATGAATATCATATTGCTCCGCCAAGCTTTCAGAAAAAACTTGTGCCGATAAAATTTCACTGTCTACTAACACACCATCACAATCAAAAATAACTAGCATAAAATTACTCTACTACTATCAACAAGCATCACTGTTTTTCAGATTTTTTATCTACTGCTGGATAAGGCGCAGCCAAAAGAATTAAAAAACCAACCACTAAAAATACAATTAACGCGCACATGCCGATTCGTGCTGAATCCGTTACCAGCGTAAGACTCGCAACTGCCATGGGCGCTAAAAATGAAGTAGCACGGCCAGAAAGCGCATACAAACCAAAAAAACGCCCCGCTTCTTCCACGCTAACACTACGCGCCAAATAAGAACGCGACGATGCTTGCGCAGGGCCAAATACCAATCCAATTAACAAACCGAAAACGATGTAAGCTTTTTCAGCAGCAGTACCGAATAAACCACCGTTATCCAACGTAGGAAGCTGCAACAACCCAAACAGCGTATAACCAGGGCCAGTGGAAACTATCCCAATAGTCGCAATAATCAAACACACTAAACTGATGCTCACAACTTTTTTGGATCCTATGCGCGTATCTATTTTCCCCGCAAAATAACAACCAAAAATGGCAACCACTAATAGCAATATTCCGTAAACGCCCATCTCAACGGTTTTCCAACCAAACATACCTGCGGCAAATACACCGCCTAACGCCAACAATCCGTTAACGCCATCTTGATAGAGCATACGCGCCACTAAAAATTTTAAAATTGCACTTCGCTGTTTTAATTCTTTGAGTGTTCCAACCAATTCATGCAACCCCGTTTTTACGGCATTTGTTAACGACAAACCACTTTTGGTGTCTGGCGTAAATAAAAACATGGGGATAATAAAAACTAAATACCACACCGCAGCGAGCGGGCCGGTGATGCGCGCATCTTCACCCATTGTTTGGTCTAAACCAAATAATGGTGTTAATCCGATTAAGGTTTTACCAGTTGTGGGGCTGCCCGCTAACAGCAATAACACAATAAACAAAGCGACCAAACCACCGGCATAGCCTAAACCCCACGCAGTATTTGATATACGCCCAACATCGGCCTTACTGACTAAACGCGGCATCATGGAATCGTTAAAAACAATAGAAAACTCTGCGGCAACACTTGCCAAAATTACGCACAGCATGGGCAACCAGAGTGCAGAGCCTGGTGCGGAAAACCACAATAAACTGAGTGCAGAAATTTTAATGAATGCGAAAAAGCCAATCCATTTTTTTCGCGAGCCAGAGGCATCGGCAATGGAACCTAATACGGGCGATAGAAACGCAATCACAAAGCCAGAAATCATAACGGTATAGCCCCACGCCGCCTGCCCCATCACAGGGTCATCCACCAAACGCGATACAAAATAAGGGCCAAAAATAAATGTCAGCACCACCGTAAAAAAAGGTTGCGCCGCCCAATCGTAAAACATCCAACTGACAATACCGCGCGTGGCAACCGGCGGGGTTAACGAAGAGTCGCTCAACATAAGCTCCTAATAATTATTGGTAAGGCTTTATATATTGATTAAAAATATCAGATAGGTTTTTCAAAATACTGTCTTTCAGCGCTATATCCGTTGCTTCAATTTTTTTACGCAATAGATCTTCCGTAAATTGTGTTGCAAACACATGTGCTAGCGGCGCATAACTTAAATGCCAAGGTTCTGGGGAGATACTGCCTACGCCCGCAATATAGGGGCGGAAAAAATCTTGTGCAGGTTGCTGCAACTCTTGCGTCAGCCACGAATGAAACGCTGCGCAACAACCATCGCCTTGAGTTTCCTCTAGCGTCAACTGCAGTTGATAATCTACGGGCATCCGCGATGCGTCATAGACATCTATATCTGTACCCCAATGATGACGCGATGCACCGGGCAAAGCCGACCACTGTAAGATCGCAAACACTTTTTCATCGTCACCTAATGAATTTAAATCTATCGGCCGCTCAGACTGATCCAAAACTGGACGTAGCCCGTATGATTTATTGTTCCAAATTAGCAGCTGTCGCTCAAAACTGCGAAAGCCACTGGCAATTCGCATATCAAAGCCTGTATCTGCGGCTTTTTGAGTTAATGCTGTTAGCGCGGGAATTATTTGTGGATGAACCTTGGCATTCTTTTCTGGCTTAGTACTCTGCTCTCGTTCCGTAAACTGTTCTGGATAGCTCACTAAATTCAGATCATTTACCCCAAATAGGTCACATTCTTGTAATAAATGTAAATTATCTTCAGTTATTACGACGTCTTTGGCGCCAAATTTCATATTTACACCTTTTTTAAGCCATAAACTGGCGCTTAATTGAACAAATTAATTGCACTCGCCTATTAACAGGTTACTATAAAGAAACGCTATAAATGGGAATTTATAGGCAGTGGAAAGAATAATCATAACCTAAACGTAAGGAGCGGGATTTTCATGACAACCAGCCACAGTGAGTTACTCCAACTGAAAAACCTCGGAATGGCCTCAGTTAACATACTGCATGCTGTAGGCATTAACACCTATGCCGACCTTCGCCGAATTGGTGCCGTAGAGGCTTATGTTCGCATCAAAGCACGCGATATCAATGTGTCCAAAGTTATGCTCTACGCCCTGCAAGGTGCACTACTCAATGTGCACTGGAATGATCTGGCCCCTGAAATGAAACTTCAGTTAGTCGCCGAAGCAGAGCAAGGCTTCAGCAGCGGCCAGCAAGCTTTCGCTTAAAGTTGCAAGTCTGCGCCATTGTGCGCAGATTTTCTTGGGTAAACAGCTACACTTAGACAAAATCTGTGTAGTGTTTACCGAGGATGCCATGCATTTACCCACAAAACAATCTGACTCAATTACCGACGTAGCCGTTAAATCGCGCAGCTTGACCGAGTTATTCCTGCAAAATCTCCTTCCTAACGGCAAGCCTATCGAGATAAGTGTTAGCAATGACCTCTTTGATGGTCAGCCCAATACCCGCCTGCTTCTGATTGCAGAGGGTCAAGTCTATTATCGTGTGCGCGGCAAACTAGTCGCTATTTTTGAGGAAGGCGATTTAATCGGACTTACCCGCTCACTCAACCTTAACGAAGGATTATTCAGCTGTATTGAAACAGTGCAACTAATACCCTACGAGCGTGACGAACTTATCGCCCACGTAAATTCAGACTTTAAATTGCAAAAAAACTGGACCCACTACCTCGTCTGCAATATGGCGTTTTATCAGCAGGCGCTAGCACAGGAAATCCGTGCTGAGTTCCAACCCCAAGCAGGCTTTGTGCATTTCCATGAAGGAGAAGTCATCATTACCCAAGGCGATGTGGCCGATAAGGTTTATACCTTACTAGATGGCAGTGCCGATGCAGTGTGCGATGGAGTTAAAGTTGGTGAAGTTCTCCCAAATGAAATTTTTGGCGCGCTTGCCGTGTTCACCAGGCAGACACGTATCGCCTCCGTAATTGCTACCAGCGATTGCACAGTCTTATCAGTTCGCAAAGAAGAATTCGTTGATCTTATCGATCATCAACCACAAATTTGCTTAGGCTTAATTGAAGAAATGGCCTCAAAAATCAACCAGCTCAACACACAGCTGCTTGCCAAACACCAAGATGAGACTCAATAAGAAACGCTACCCAAGGCTGCGGTTAAAGCACTCAAACCAGAACCTAAAAGACGAGCTTTTACTTTTTTGTTGTATTCCTCGCGCAGGCGAGGATTCAGCTGCTTCATAAAACAGAAGCGTATTATCTTTTAACCTCAAGGCATCCAATTCGGAAAACACCTCAGCGCCGCAATACTCCCCCATCGTAAAGCCGACCTATTATTTTTTTCACATAACAAACACTTGCGTTTTAATTGGCTTAGCGTCACTGCATGGAGACAAGCACGTTTATTTTCCAACAGTGCTAATGCGGAAAAGATTCTTGAACAAATTGGTGACGACCATTTGAAAGATTTAATTTCAGCCGACGAAGGCGACTGGGAAGCTTCGAGCAACTTTCCGGTGGCCCAACAGCCGCAAGAAAGGATCAGCCGCTAAGACCACTTCATATTCAAAAAGAAACTTTCAATAAATTCGGGAAGTGATTAAGAATTTAATCAGTTTAGCCTTTCAGGGTTTAGCGCACATTAAAACCAAAATTCACGATTGGTTAGTGCGACCCGTGTGCTTAGATAAAAGAAGTAAAAAATTCGGGATGGGGTTTGCGTTAGGGAGCTCGAATGTGCCCCCGTGTGTTGCTGAGCAATTAGGTATTCAGGATGTTGCCTCCAAAGCCCTGCGAGAAGAAAAACTTCAGCGCGTTAAAGCAGAAATCCAAGACGGCTTCCCTCCATGGTGTGGGCGATAGCAATAAAGCTGCAGGCGCGCTTATCGCTGCGATTTTGCATAGCCTGAGCACGCAGCTGGTGTTGGTGAAGCAGGTAAATTAAAAGCAATACAAACGACACATATTAATAAAAAACCCGCCTACCTTTCGATAAGCAGGTTAAGATTCAATGCTAGTAACCCAAGATCCAGGTTAATAAATACGATCAATTAAATCATCAAAAGCGAGTGGCCCCATTTCGTCATGGGTAACCCTAAATTCTTTATTAAATATTTGAAAATTACTGTAGCCGCGATTTTTGTAACGCTGTTCAAAAGCGTTCACGAACCAACCATTGCCTTGAGGCGTGCCAGCGAGAAGTACATTTATTGCTAGAGATTTATCCAACGTAAAACGTGCTTGTTCGGCAGCAATCATAGCGGGGGTCACTGCGAACAGTGCACCATCAATTAACATATAATTTTTAAAGTAGGGAACACCTATAGGCTCAATACTTAACAAGTAAGCACCCAGCAATCCCCCCGCTGAAACTCCTGTAAAGGTCCGTTCTCCGTTAGTACGGTAAGTTGATTCTATTAATGGAATCAATTCTTCTTTTAAGAATTTAGTGTAGAGAGGAGCTCCATCCGGTAGAAAATCTATCATTCGTCTGTTGATTGGCCCTTGGTCTATAGAAACCATAATGACATCTTTCGATTTTCTATCGAGCATGTAAGCATAGCCGGAATACCATTGCCCATCAGTTACATAAATCACTGGGTAATTTTTGCCCGACGTTTGATAGTTAGGCGGCAGGTAAACATTATAAGGGTAAGTAATCTTGGTATTTAACGATGCAATTGTTGAAACACCAACAAAATTTCCTTTCAGTTCAGATTTAACGATTGGGGTAATTTTTATAGTGTCAAAATCACCCGTAGCGACTGCTTTATTATCATCAATGTTAAGTGTAAATGTTCCTGTGGAGAGCGTGTCAAAATGCACCGTCAATTTATAAGGATGCTTTGTTGTCGAATACACTCCGCTTATCTCAAGCGTAAAATCGTCTATTGATGCTATTGAATAGCTCGCCTCCACGTTTTTTGGCCACAAATTGGACGGTTCAACAACTACAGAATTATCGTTGAAAAACGTCATCTTAAAGCGCTCGCCTATGACGGGGCTTTCTTCCTCGGATAACGTTGACGTAGCGGTTTTGAAATTCAAGTGATATGCATTGTTTATGATATTTTCTGGCACAAGCGAGTAGGGGTCATCCTGTAAGGTAAAATCACCTTCGCGCAAAAAAGTCACAACCCCGTCAAAGCCGGTATAGGTTTCTTTAAATGTGCCAGATTTCTTATCTTTGAATGAAAAATCGAATTGATATTTATCCCCACCACTAACACTGAAAACAGATGAAAGACTCGCTGTAGCGGTATGGCTATACCTGTAAATTGACGGCAGAGTCCTCCCGTCAGAAGCCTTAACCGAAAAGTTAATGCTATCAAAGTGTAGAACAGTAGTATCGCTAGATGTCTGTTTAACACCCGTGGGAACATGAGTAATGGCGGTTTCACTTAACGTAAGTTTTGTATTTTTTAAGGATAGTGGCGCGAAGGATTCCGTTTTAACCGGTACGTCCTCTGGAGAACGAGCACCGCCACCACATGCTGTCAGCAACAACATAAATACTGCAGGAATTATTAGTTTTAACATAACTACATCCACTTTAATTGTTATAGAACGAGGTAGTTCCTTTAATTTCAACGCCGCAACCTAGTTCAGATTAACGACATTTATTTTGTAGTAACTTCAATACTTCAACCGACTGTATCCTCTGCAATTAATCACGGAAATTGCCATTAATTCAAATGAAGAAAATATTATTTAATTATTTCTTTAAAAATCATATAGGTAGTAAATGGATAGTTAACGTCGACAATGGGCTCAATGAGCCAAATAAAACGCAATGACTTTGATATTTGGTCTATTGAGGCGGGAGCTTTTGGACTTAAGTTTTGTAGATATTGAAATGAGGATCAAAAGCAGGTTTCAGTAGTGGCGATCACCGCGCGGGATGCACTCAGCACATCCATGTGCTTCGCCCTTCGGGCAGCTTCGCTGTGAAAAACGGCTATCCTTGCCGTTTTGTGAACCGTGCTAAAGAACGATCCCACAGAAAAGCGACAGCAATAAATGAAAAAACCCGCTTATCTTTCGATAAGCGGGTTTTTTCATTTATTTGGTGGAGCTAAGCGGGATCGAACCGCTGACCTCAACACTGCCAGAGCTCTCAAGCACAAATAATGTTACCTCACGCCATGTAACACAATGTAACTATGTTATTGATAATAAAGGATTTTTATTGATTTTAATTTAATGGGTAGTAATCTGATATCACGTTGAATCTCAGTAAAAACTAACCCAGAACTAACCCCGTATGAAAAATTCAGTTAAATTTTCGAAGGATTGGCTGGTCAAATTGACCGCAACAAAGCCAGAAAAAAGAATCGAGTACAAGGATACTGATAATAAATATCTACGTGCAATACACCACCCTAGCGGTATGGTGAAGCTGTGCGTTTACAAATGCCCTAGAGGGCAAGATAAAGCTGCCAGGGTTACTATCCCGATTTCCGTCAACGAAGCAATGCCGTCCATTCAAACCGTTCGAGCAGAAGCAAACAAGATCATTGTACAGCTCGACGCCGGAGTTAATCCAAATCAGGTAAAGCTCAAGAAGAACTCAAAAGTGACTCTTCAAGAGGCCTTGGATAATTACTTAGAATCTTCATGTAATATGCCTGAAGTAAAAACTCATTGTCGCAGAAGCGTCGAGAAATACCTTGCGGATTACCTCGATAAGCCCTTAGCCGACCTGTGCACACCGATTCGCCTACTTAAGGCTCACAGAGACATTAAGAACGGCATACTGGCTAGAAATGAAGCCAAGCGTATTTCTGGTGAAGGCGGCATAGGCGCTAACGAGGTTATGAAAAAACTGCGCCGCATTCTTAACTTCAATCGTGCACTTGATCGAAGCCAGATGCTACCTAGTTGGCCTACAGAAGACCTGGGTAAGTCTGGCCTCAAAATGTGGCTAGAACAAAAGCCAAGAACCAGGCGCGTTCACAAAGAAGAGTTACCGGCATTTTGGGCTGCGGTAGAAGGCCTTCAATGCCCCTTACAGCGCGACCTGTTTAAATTTCTATTGCTCACAGGCTGCCGCTCCGCTGAAGCCCGAAAACTACGCCAAGAGGATGTGAACTTCCATCGCTGGACGATCACGTTTAAAAATACGAAAAACGGTCTAGACCATACCCTACCGCTTACAGAAACATTAAAAGACATAATCCTAAATCGGCTAAGCCAGACCGAGGATGGAAGACTGTTTCCTCTGTTCGACCCCAAAGCCATCACCAAGCACATCAAGCGCGCCAGCGGACTACAGATTAGCCCCCATGACCTGCGCCGCACCTTTGCCGGGATCGCTGAAGCGGCAGGTATAGGCTCAACAATGAAAAAGGATCTGCTTAACCACCTATCAGGGCGAGATGTGACCGATGACTATACCGGCTATACGGACTCCGACGATTTAAGAGATGCCCTAGAACGGATCGAAGCGAAGCTAATGAGTTTTGTAAATCGAGTTACCACCACACGCAACGCCGCCTAGAAAAACATGGATAAAATCGAACCTATCCAATAGGATGCAATCTGGAAAAACAGCATAAATAACGAAGACTAAAGGGATGCTGGATGACAGAAGGCAGAACCGTTCAAATTATCGAAATCACGAAGCTGGCTTCGCAGGGGCGCTCAGAGCCATATTTATGCGTGGGAGACGATAGACTTAATTATTACGTGAAAGGTCGCCAATCAGGTTCTACAACGCCAATCTATGAATGGATTTGTGGGCACCTTGCCAAAGCCCTCGCCCTACCCGTACCGAACTTTCTACTAGCTGAGGTTTCGAAAGACCTGTTAGATGTAACATCACCTGAGTTACGCTCAATAGGTGCCTGTATAGGATTTGCGTCCCAAGAAGTGCCACTGGCTTGCTGGTTTGAGGAGGCCAATATCGAGAAAGTTGACGATGACCTTCAACGCAAGATCCTGGTTTTTGACTGGTGGATACGAAACGAAGATAGAAACAAGCAAAACCCCAATCTTTTGTGGGACAGTGCAAATCAGCGTGTTGCAGTCATTGACCATAACTTAGCGTTTGATACAGAATTCCACCCCGATAATTTCAAGGAGTACCATCTCTTTGGGCATCATTGGGATAATATTTCGTCAGATATGGTCAATAGACTTGCCATTCAAAAGCAGTTAGAGGCAGCACTTCCAGCGTTCGATATAGCGCTAAAGAACATGCCAGAAGAATGGCTGTGGATTGACGCAGAAAAAACACTTCCTACTACACTAGATATAGACCGGTTGAGAAATCAGCTTTTACGTTGCCAAACTGAAGATTTTTGGAGGGCAGAATGAAAAAATTTGCATGTCGCTATGCCCTTATCCAGTTTATGCCTTACAGCGAAACGGGTGAGTTTGCCAATATTGGGGTGTTACTTGTGTGCCCTCAAACAGGTCATTGGATTTATAAGCTCGAAACTCAAAAGCATAAACGCTATACAGATTTCTTTGATGGATTGACTCATGCCGTATATCGCGATGCGGTACACACCATTGAAGCTGAATTAAAACGCCTGCAAAAAGTAAATATCAACTTCACCCCGGATAGTCTATTAAACGCATTTAATATTGCAGTTCATCCACGTGAAGCAATTATTAGATTTAGCGAACCAAGAGGCCGCCTAACCGATAACCCAGAACAAGAGCTGGTTACTATTTTTAATCATTATGTAGAGTTTGGTTTTTTGCGTAATGAAAGCCCAGAGCAAAAACTGGTTAAGCGAATTTACGAGTTGGTTAAAACCTTCGAGTTAAAAGCACCGTTTAAAGAGGAACATATTGGTGACCCCAATATCGTATCTCTTCAGCTGCCTTTAGTTCAGGTTATTAATGAGCAGCCCGTAAAAGCAATTAAACCTTTGTATTTAGGCCAAGCTAAAATTAATGATATCTACAGCCACGGTGAACAATGGGAAGGCAAGCTCAAACGCCTTAGAAATAAGATTGGGTGGGAAGGTCAACTTTTAATTACAGTAGATGGTTTATCTGAAAAGATTGAAATTAGAAAAGCTCAAGACGAGATGATCAAAGAACTAACGCAATACCAAGTAACCATAGAAAGTGCAAACGCTGAAGACAAACTAAAAGAGTTCTGTATCCATTAACAACTGCACTAAGCCTGTTTTTCAGGCTTAGTGATTTTCCGGCATTAACAAATTTTGAGCCAACAGCATGGATATTTCAAAACTTAATGCCTGGGACTCCTCAAGTCATCTTAAATCAGATCAAGATATAGCGCTGTATTTGGAAACCTGTCGTGAAGAAGCTGGGGACGACTCTGTTTTTATGGCCAAAGCTTTTGACAAAACTGAGCGCGCCAGAAAAACAAACGCACAGACCAAGGCTTAAATATCACCGGCCTTAATACGCACCAACGCTTGTTGAGTTGCAGCCTCTGCCGTTATGTTTCCCAATATGTAATCTTCCGTTAACTCATGAAACCATTGTGGTGCATCTGCCGCACTCATACCTTCTAGGTTATGAATTGCTTCTACTTGCTCAACAAATTCGCGGCGCTTAGCAATGGCACGCAAGTGTGCTGAGCTTGCGAGCGCATCAGCTTCACTCATGGCAGTTTCCACAAATGCACCAACGGTAATAGCTTCTTCGGGAGACATTTCAACGATATGCCCCTGAAATGCCTTATCCAATTTTTCTGACGCTGATTTCGCGATTCCACTATCCATTTCAATCTCCTAAACGTTAAGTTTCAGTAGTAACTGTGGATAATCTAGCTTGTTTAATAATAGCTTCTTGTTGCTTACTCACGTTCTCCAACACTCGCAAATAAACTCGCTTTTTCTCTTGCGATGATGCATTACGAAAGAACTCAGAAAAAGGAGTAGACACCAAAATTTCATTCACTTTAGTTAAATTCATATTAGCGTCTACTCGATTAATCATTAACTCACCATTTGCAATAAGGTTGTGTAGTTATCTATGACTTCATAACGCACATTGTTATCTACAAGCTTATCGTTTAACTCCAGAAAAAACTTCTTGGCGCAATCTGTTTTGTATTCCTCTACTTTCCGCAAGTCCATGGATGACATGGAGCCTTTTGTTTCGGCAATAAAATAAATGTGTTTTATTTTGTTTTCATCAAACGCTATTGCCCAGTCAGGATTGTAGTCGCCTACAGGGGTGGGAATTGAGAAGCCTTTAGGAAGTTTAGCGTAAACGATGACCTCATTTCCTGTGTCTAGCTCGGTCACGAAGTCACGTTCGTTTTTAGAATCTGTAATAACATAATCATAAATATGGCGATGAAGCTTATCACCTGCCTTGGTGAAGTCTTGCCCCACCTGTGCAGCGGTGAATATATCTGTGCTGTAACATTGATCCGTAAGGCTGTAAGTTAAATGCTCAACAATCACCGTGGCTTTTTGCTCATTGATAATGCGCGAAGCTTCCGTAATAAAGTGTTCAGGATTATATTTAAACTGCGCAAATATATGGTTATGCAGAGCCTTTAATATTTCAGCGACGGTTGAGCGCTTTAACTTTGTGTACTCACCGATTTTACCAATCAGGTCATAACTTACGGATGTATGCACTGCATTTTGGTAGGTTTCAGTTTCAGACTCACCCACTTTAAACGCATCACCTTTTTGCAATTGCTCATAGGTAGTGTCTGAACGCTGCACACCACGGTGCACTGTATACTGCAATTTCTCCACAAAAGGATTTTCATTAAGTGCCGCTACGCATTTACCTACTAACTCGCCGGTATCGAATTGAACCGTATAAACTGCTTTTCGGTTAATACGGTTCCATAGCGCCAGGAATTCTTTTTTATCAAAATTTGCGTTGCGTGGGTTTTGTTTAGGGCGACGGCCATCATCTGGTGTTGGCAAGCTGCCTTGACTGAATACACTATCAATTAAATTGAAAATGGATTCTGCGTAGGGCTTAAATTCATCTGGCAATGAGGCCAGTGCCTGCTCCTTTTTAGCTTGGTGATAAGCCTCGCTAATTGCGTCATCCGCATCATTTATATAGTCATTCTTAAGCAGATATTTGTAAATTTGGCGCGCCATGACGGGCGTTACAACTACATCACCATTCAGCGTATTAAGCACCTTGCCTTCAAAATACTCCTCATTCGCTTTACGTGGGCGCTCCGTCAATTCTTTTAATATTTCACTTTGCAGCGCCGTTACAAATTCTTTATAGCTTTCGCTTGCCACTACGGTGAGCAAATTAATATCGTGAACTACGGCGGGGTTGTCCATACGTTCACCGTGTTGGTTTACTGCCAAGCGCAGACCGCGCCCTACTTCCTGGCGGCGCGTCGTGGTGTTGTCGCTGTGTTTAAGGGTACATATCACAAACACATTGGGGTTATCCC
>CAZZEV010000042.1:0-15616 GCA_964653305.1 uncultured Cellvibrionaceae bacterium
AAGCGCTCCTGAACATGCCGGTTTAATCAATGCTTTCAATGAGTTAAGCGATCAAGTTGATGTACTTGTTATAGATACGGCTGCGGGTATTTCCGATACGGTGGTCAGCTTTGTTCGTGCTGCTAATGAAGTAATTATCGTGGTGTGCGATGAGCCATCATCCATTACCGATGCCTATGCACTTATCAAACTGCTGAATAAAGAATATGGCATGCAACGCTTTCGGGTTATCGCCAATATGACGCGAAACCCACAAGAAGGCACCAGTATGTTCAATAAGCTCAACACTGTGTGTGAGCGTTTCCTAGATGTAACCCTTCAATTTGTTGGCCAAGTTCCCTTCGATGAAGAAGTTCGCAACGCCGTGCGCAAGCAAAAGGCGCTCTTGGAGTTTGCTCCTAACTCTAAAGCGGCCATTGCGATTCGCGGTTTAGCGCAAGTCGTGGATAAATGGCCGTTACCGAGTGGCCCCAGCGGACGCTTGGAATTTTTTGTAGAGCGCTTACTTCGTGCGGCTAATGACCGCTACTGAGTATGATTTATGGCCGCAGTCGATAGGTTAGCCATGTACGATAAAACGGAGCAGGGCCTTCACAACGCGCGCATCGAAGAGTTTGCGCCCCTCGTGAAGCGCATCGCCTACCACATGATGATGCGTATGCCTGCTAGCGTGCAGGTAGATGACCTTATTCAAGCTGGCATGATTGGTCTAATTGAAGCCGCGCAAAAATATGATTCATCGAAAGGTGCCAGTTTTGAAACCTATGCGGGTATCCGAATTCGCGGTTCAATCGTGGACGAAATGCGTCGCGGTGATTGGGCTCCACGCTCAGTCCACCGGAACTCCCGCAACATTGCCAAAGCGATTAACGCTGTAGAGGCGCGCACTGGTCGTGATGCGCAAGATGCCGAAGTTGCTGCCGAATTGGGGGTACCGCTCGCTGAGTATTTCAGCATGTTGCAAGATTCCAATAGCAGTCGTCTTTATAGCTACGAAGAAACTTTTGGTGAAGAAGATAGCAACATTGACGCCAGTGAAACCAGCAGCGATTTTGCCAGTCCTTTCGAGGGCCTGCAGCGTGAAGGTTTAAAAAAGGCCTTGGCAGAGGCTATTGCACAGTTACCAGAACGCGAACGCATGGTCTTAGCGCTGTACTACAACGAAGAGCTCAACCTCAAAGAGATTGGGTTAGTGTTAGGGGTTAGCGAATCGCGGGTGAGTCAAATTCATAGCCAAGCGGCGGTGCGGTTAAAAGCGCGGTTAGCGGGGTGGCATAAATAGAAAGGGTGTTGCGCTGCTAAACAGATCGATCAAATAAAGCGCTATAAGTAATTAAAAAACTTTTTTAACGCCATAAAACTGGCCAGATTGATAACACTGGCTAGACTGACAGTAAATGAAATTCCTGTAGGTGCGACGGAGGTTCCTTTGGATAAGAACATGAAAATCTTAATTGTTGATGACTTTTCAACAATGCGACGAATCATTAAAAACCTGTTGAGAGACTTGGGGTTTTCCAATACCCATGAAGCAGATGATGGCATGACGGCTTTGCCGATGTTAAAAAGCGGCGACTTTCAATTTCTGGTAACAGACTGGAATATGCCGGGGATGACGGGTATTGATTTATTGCGTGCCGTGCGTGCCGATGAAAAACTTGCCACCTTGCCAGTGCTTATGGTTACAGCAGAAGCCAAGCGCGATCAAATTATTGAAGCTGCACAAGCCGGTGTGAATGGTTATGTTGTAAAACCCTTTACGGCGCAAGCGCTTAAAGAAAAAATTGAAAAAATCTTTGAGCGCGTTGGCTAAGATTCGTTTTCTGCTGCTGCCACCTAACAATAAGGTTTCTCCATGGCATCTGACATTATGGCATCTGAAATTATAGTTGACCCCAACGCTGCGTTCATTGCTGAGTTAAAGGAATGCGCAAAGCTGTTAACGGAAAAATTGCAAGATAATAAATTTGAAGAGGCGTCAGTGCTTATTCAAGCAATGACACAGTCGCGTGATCGCCATATTTTTCAAACAGTGGGGAAATTAACGCGCGGGTTACATAACGCAATCGTTAATTTTCATGTTGATGCAGATCTTACTAAAGAACCACCGAAAATTGAAGATTCGGATATTCACGATGCTTCAACTCGTTTAGGGTATGTCATAGAGCTTACGCAAAAAGCTGCTGAAAAAACTATGGATATGGTGGATGAGGCTTCTCCTATTGCCTCTAATTTAGGGCAAGAGGCAAGTGTGCTTCGCGCCGAGTGGGCGCGATTAAAAAATCGGGAAATTTCTGCTGATGAATTTCGTGAGCTTTATCATCGTATAGATGGTTTTTTTGAACAAACAGCCATTGGTTCTGAGCGTTTAAATAAAAGTTTACAAGATATTGTGCTCGAACAAGGCTTTCAAGATTTGACTGGGCAGGTGTTAAAGCGTGTTATTGGTTTAATCAATGAAGTTGAGAAAGACTTGGTGCAGCTAGTGTTGATGGCGAGTCAGGTTGAAGAAATTACTGGTCTTGCAAAACCTGAAGCAGATGAGCATGAACTAGAAGAGCTCATAGAAAAACGAAAACACGAAGCTGAAGGTCCACAAATTAATAAAGCAAAAGACAATGTAGTTTCCGGACAAGATGAAGTTGATGACCTTTTATCCAGTCTTGGTTTCTAGAGGCCATATGGTTTTTCGGGGAATAGGTGAATGAGTTTCGGTGATGACGAGGATATTCTTCAGGACTTTTTAGTTGAAGCTGGCGAGATTTTAGAGCGCCTCTCACAACAATTGGTCGATCTTGAGCAGCGTCCTGACGATAAAAATTTATTAAATGCGATTTTTCGCGGCTTCCACACTGTAAAAGGTGGGGCAGGCTTTTTATCACTCACGCCCATGGTGGAATGCTGCCATCTTACCGAAAACTTATTCGATATTTTGCGCAATGGCAAGCGTGAAGTTACTTCGGAATTAATGGATGTAGTGTTACAAGCGCTTGACAGTGTTAAAGACCAATTTGATGTCGTTAGTGCACGGGGTGAATTACCACCCGTTGATCCTGCTCTCATTCATGCGTTAGAGCGATTAGTTTCCTGTGAAGATTTGAATGAAGATGCACAAGAGACTGTTGCGGCTGAAGAGCCTCATTATGTTGAGGAAATTGCACCCGTCGAAGTTGTAAATACAGCGCCAGCTAGTGGTGATATTACTGATGATGAATTTGAAAAACTTTTAGATGCTATCAGCGATTCCCCATCGTCAAAATCAAGTGCAGCGACACCCGCACCTGCAGCTATAGTCACTAGCAGCACCTCTGGCAGTGATGAAATCACCGAAGATGAATTCGATGCATTACTCGATCAGCTTCACGGTAAAGGCAAAGCACCTACTCCTAAAGCTCCCACAGCAGTGCCGGTTGTTGCAGTTTCAACGCCATCATCTAACGCTAATAGCGATGAAATTACCGATGATGAATTCGAAGCCTTGCTCGATCAATTGCATGGCAAAGGCAAGGGCCCAACTGTTGATACTCCTAAAGCTTCAGCGCCAGCGCCTAGTACGCCCGTGGCCGCAGCCCCCTCAAGCAGTAATTCTGATTTAATTAATGATGACGAATTTGAAGCGCTCTTAGATCAGTTACACGGCAAAGGTAAAGCACCTACTGCAGCACCAGCGCCAACAAAAGCAGCGACACCAGCAACACCTGCGACAGCAGCACCAGCGCCAGCTAAACCTGCAGCGCCAGCACCTGTAGCCAAACCAACACCGGCGCCAGCACCGAAAGCAGAAGCACCAAAACCTGCGAGTGCACCTACGCCAGCGCCAGCTGCAGGTGATAAAGATGCGCCTGCTGGTGTAGAAACTACCGTACGTGTGGATACGCAACGTCTCGACGATATTATGAATATGGTCGGCGAATTGGTATTAGTTCGCAACCGTTTGGTGCGCTTGGGAAATACCTCTACCAATGAAGCCTTGGTAAAAGCCGTTGCGAATTTGGATGTGGTTACGGCCGATTTGCAGACATCGGTGATGAAAACACGCATGCAGCCCATCAAAAAAGTTTTTGGGCGCTTCCCGCGTGTGGTGCGCGATTTGGCGCGCAATCTCAAAAAAGAAATCAATCTGGAATTGGTGGGTGAAGAAACCGATTTAGATAAAAATTTAGTAGAAGCGCTTGCAGATCCGCTTGTGCACTTGGTGCGCAATTCAGTGGATCACGGTATTGAATTCCCCGATGTGCGTGCCGCCAATGGTAAGCCGCGTACTGGTTTGGTGGTTTTATCCGCAGAGCAAGAGGGCGATCATATTCTTTTGTGCATTAGCGATGATGGTGCTGGTATGGACCCCGCTAAGTTGCGTCGCGTTGCGGTTGATAAAGGTTTATACGATGAAGATACTGCCGCGCGTTTATCCGATGTTGAAGCCTTTAATTTAATTTTTGCACCGGGCTTCTCTACCAAAAAAGAAATTTCCGATGTGTCAGGTCGCGGCGTTGGTATGGATGTGGTGAAAACCAAAATCAACCAACTCAACGGTAGCGTAGAGATTCAATCTACCTTAGGTAAGGGTACGCGCTTTATTATTAAAGTGCCGCTCACTTTGGCTATTATGCCAACGTTGATGATTATGATTGGCAAACAAACATTCGCCCTACCATTGGTGAGCGTGAACGAAATTTTCCATATGGATTTATCAAAAAGCCATGTGGTGGATGGTCAGGATTGCATCGCTATTCGCGATCAAGCAATCCCATTATTTTATTTAAAAGATTGGCTTATTAAAAATTATCATGGTGGCGGACGTCAACAATTCGCACATGTGGTCATTGTTACCGTGGGTACACGCCGTGTTGGTTTTGTAGTCGATCAATTAATTGGTCAGGAAGAGGTGGTTATTAAACCACTCGGAAAAATGCTACAAGGTACACCTGGTATGGCCGGTGCAACTATCACTGGCGACGGCACAATCGCATTGATTTTAGATATTCCCAGTTTGCTTCGCCGTTATGCCAAGGGTGCAGCCTCTTGGGGGCACACCTAGTATCTACTAGAAACCCAAGTTGATTTTTAGTGGATCCATTTTTCCGAGCGTTTTGGGTCGGTATAATTGAACAAGCTGGTTGGAGTAATATGAATGCCGTTACGGGTGTTGGTGGTTGATGATTCAAGTTTCTTTCAGCATCGGCTGAAAGAAATTATTAATGAACACCCCGATCTAAAAGTTGTTGGCATTGCAAGCAATGGCCGCGAAGCCGTTGATAAAGCAGACGATTTAAAACCCGATATCATCACCATGGATTTTGAAATGCCGGTGATGGATGGCATTACCGCTGTTAAACATATTTTGGCTGCTCGCAAGGTGCCCATTATCATGTTTTCATCACTTACCTATGAAGGCGCAAAAGTAACTCTCGATGCGTTAGCTGCTGGTGCATTAGATTTTATTCCCAAAGATTTTGCCGAAGTTTCGCGCAATTCCGCTGCACTTAAAAAAAAGCTGCATGAACGCTTAATTACCTTGGCGCGCGCAGGTCAGCCTAGCCCTTCGCACAGTTTTACGAGTGCGCCTACAACATCGGTTGCACCAAAACCCGCGGCTGCTACGTCTACTGCTGCAACAAGTTCTACTGCAACGGCCACATCCTTGTTGGCGGCCACTACCTCTTCAATGGCGTCATCAACTGCGCTAAAAGCAGCATCGCCAGTAGGTAGCTTTCAATCTACATCTTTACCTGCGTCTACATCTGCACCAATGCCGAGAGCGGCTGCACCTGCGTCGGCAGAAAATTATCGCTTAAAACGGCAGCCTAAAATTCTAGTAATCGGTGCTTCAACGGGTGGGCCAGTAGCCTTAACAGAAGTGCTGATTGAATTACCGCAAAACTTTCCTATTCCAATTGTGCTCGTACAGCATATGCCAGAAAATTTTACGAAAGCCTTTGCAGAGCGGTTAAATAAGCAGTGCAAAATTGAAGTGCGTGAAGCGGTTGATGGTGATTTATTGGCGCCGGGTTTAGCCTTGTTGGCTCCCGGCGGTAAGCAGTTAATGCTGGATAAACGCAACGGTGGATGTGTCCGCGTTTTGCCAGATGATGATCGCGTGAATTATAAGCCATCGCTCGATATTACTTTTGGCTCAGCGGCAAATTGTTATGGCGATAAAGCCTTAGGTGTTGTCTTAACAGGCATGGGTTCGGATGGTTGCAAAGGCGCAGGTTTATTGAAGGAAGCTGGCTCACAGTTGTGGTCGCAAGATGAAGCAAGTTCAGTCATCTATGGTATGCCGATGGCCGTTGCACGCGCAGGCCATACGGATCGTGTATTGAGTTTAAAAGAGATTGGCCCGCGTTTAGCGCGTGAGGTTGTGTAATGGATATTCTCAGCATAGTCGGCGTTATTCTTGGCTTTGCTGTCATTATTGGTGGTAATTTTGCAGAGGGCGGTTCAATCCATTCGCTAGTAAATGGATCGGCTGCGCTGATTGTTTTTGGGGGAACTTTAGCTGCTGCAATTTTGCAAACACCCAAACACAGCTTAAAGCGTGCACTCAAAATTTTTAAATGGGTGTTTCAGCCACCTTACTCGCCCTTTAAAGAGGGTATTTCAAAGTTAGTGCGTTGGGCCAATGCAGCACGCAAAGATGGTTTGTTGGGTTTGGAAGCTATTGCTGAAAAAGAAAAAGATCCTTTCGCTAAAAAAGGTTTACAGCTGTTGGTAGATGGCAGTGAGCCAGAAGCTATTCGTCGTATTCTAGAGTCCGATTTAATTTTGGATGAGCAACGTGACTACGATGCAGTAAAGTTTTACGAAAGCATGGGTGGCTATGCACCTACAATTGGTATTATCGGTGCGGTTATGGGATTGATTCACGTAATGAATAACCTTGCTGACCCCGCTTTGTTAGGTCCAGGTATTGCGATTGCATTTGTGGCGACTATCTATGGCGTTGCGCTGGCTAACTTATTTTTATTACCCATCGCTAATAAATTGCGCATGTGCGTGAATGAAAACTCGCAGTATCGTGAGCTTATTATCGAAGGCATTATTGCTATTGCCGATGGTGAAAATCCCCGCTCCCTTGAAATTAAATTAAACGGTTATTTGCATCCTTAATTCTATCGACTTTTTTCCTTTGTGGCGTAAATTCTATGGTGCGTCGTAGACAGCGCGAAATTCACGTTAATAACGAACGTTGGTTGGTTTCCTACGCCGACTTTATTACGCTCTTGTTTGCGTTTTTTGTGGTCATGTACTCCATTTCACAAGTGAATCAGAGTAAATATCGGGTGTTATCGGAAACCTTTGTTGAGGCGTTTAATCAACCTAATGATTCCAAAGCTAACCCCATGCCGCAAGAAAAGGTGAGCCCCTCTAACGATGCGATTACACCGATTGATATGGGCAAGACGGCTGCACAAGATTCCGTTACGCCACCTGCAATTGTGATAGTGGAAGACACCGCAAAACCTGATATGAATGCTCAATCCAACACCACCGCAAAAACCCAAACCTCGGATGAATTGACACAAATATCAGATTTGGTAAACGAAAAATTTTCGCAGCTGATTGATGATCAAATGATCAAAGTCTCCAGTAATGAGCTCTGGTTACAAATTGAATTGAATGACAGTATTCTATTTGCGTCGGGCGGTGTTGAAACGAGCCCGCAAGCGCAGGTTATTTTCACTGAAATCGCCAATATTTTAAAGAATTACGAAAACCCCATTCAGATCGAAGGCTTTACCGATAATGTTCCCATCCGCAATAGTCGTTATCCTACTAACTGGGAATTGTCATCCGCCCGTGCAACTGAAATTGTAAAATTTCTTGCAGGTAAAGGTGTGGCGCCAGAGCGTTTGGCTGCAGTAGGTTATGGTGAGTTTCAACCATTGGCATCGAATGATACTGAAATGGGCCGCGCGCAAAACCGTCGTGTAGCTGTTATGGTTGCCAAGCGTAAAATGGATAGGCCAAAGGCCGCAGTTAATCAAATTCAAAACTAAATTGCTAGAAAGCCTTATTAAGTTTAATTAAATAAACCAATGAAATGGTTTCGTTTAAAGCTTGTGTTTTGCTGATCTCGTAGTTATTCCGCAAATAAAATCTAATATTACTTTCACTTTTGCTGCCAGTAAATAACTCATATTGGCCAGTTTGACTAAAGCGCTTTTCAATATGCTTTAATAGTTCAGTACCTATGCCTTTCCCTTGAAAGTCTGGGTGGACAATTAAGCGGCCAATATGGCAAGTATCCGCAACCAACTTTGCCCGTACCGAACCCACAATTCTTTTGCCCTCAACGCATTTTAAAATAAGTGATGTTTCAAGTTCTTCCCGTAAAGAATCTGGTGTCTGAAGTAATGGGGGTAGAGTCCAGTCGTTATACAGTTTGGCTTCAGATTCATAGGCTGCTTTTTGCAAGAATATTATTTCCTCGCAGTCCTGTGGTTTAGCCTCTTGTATCTCAATCATCTTATTGTCCTTGAATGGGTTTCTTTGTCGTTAAGCACACCACTTCATAGTAAGAATTGTTGTTAAAATGGAAATCGTTAATAATATCCAAACCAAGTTTATTGATGTGCGCGCTAAAGGATCTTTTATTGGTCTTATTAATAAACGAAACCATAACAGGGTAGCGTTGCGACATATGCTCTAGAGAATAATAAAATATCTTCTCAAATATACCGAGGCCTCGATACGTTTTATCAATACAAATTGGACCGTATTGATAAGAGTTGCTCGTGTTTAGGTTGTAGTTTTTGTAGGTGAGCGCGGGCAACTCTTTCGACATATGTGAAAACAATGGCCACTCTTCCCAAAAAGACCAAGATGCTGCCATTACATAAGCAATAATTTGGTCATCAATTTTTGCTACGCATATGCCATTTTCCTGTTCAATTAATCGTGTTAATTGCTCATGAGTAAAATCCGTAGTGACAAATCCATCCGCTCGATCTACATCTGCAATTGTATTGACTTGATACTTTCTATGTAGTTTTAATATGTTCGGTATATCAGCGGTTTTTGCTAATTCTAACTGCAGTTGATCTTTGTGGTTAATGAGCATGGTTTTTCCTAAATGTTGTTCGCTGTAAATGCCGATTTTTTAAATCTATTGGCAGGTCATGTTTCCCTTCGAAAAGGCTAAGCATTCCCCAATTAAACTAATGTGCTCTTGATGTACCACCAACTCCAAAAACCCACGTCGTTTAGACAGTTGCTCCGCACGCAAAGACGATTTACCCAGTTTTTTACTCCACAAAATTGCCAAACTGCAATGTGCAGAACCTGTAACGGGGTCTTCATTAATCCCGAACCGCGGCGCAAAGAAGCGCGAGACAAAATCGCGATCAGCGTTTTTACTGGGAGCAGTTAAGATAATGCCGCGTGTTTCTATTTTGGCGAGCTTGTCTAATTCCGGTGAATAATTTAACACCTCATCTTCATATGCCAGCTCAACAATAATATCTTCGCCAGCTTGATAAGCAGCCACTATATCTAGATTGAGTTCTTTAATGCCCACATTGTCACTGTGTAAATAGATCCGGCTAAATAATTTAGGTTCAACTTTTGGAAAGCTAAGCGTAATGGTTTGCTCATCAACATCGGCAGTCAATATTCCACTCAAAGTAGAAAATGAAAATTCCGCATGCGGCAGCTTTAATTCTCGTGCAAGTACGTGTGCAGATGCCAAGGTCGCATGGCCACATAATTTTACTTCACAGGTGGGTGTGAACCAGCGCAGTTTCCATTGATTCTCATGTTGATGCCAGAGAAATGCTGTTTCCGATAAATTGAATTCAGCAGCAACTTGTTGCAACCAGTCGTCCGTTTTGGGCTCATTCAAAATACACACAGCAGCAGGGTTACCGCTGAATGGTTTATGTGTGAAAGGGTCTGCAACCGTAAATGCGTCAATCACAAAGTAGGGCAGGTGAGGCAAGGTCTGGTTGTCTGTCATAGCACATACTCCTAATGTCAGGTTGCGCTGCTATTTACAGCTTAATTCGCCACTCATTGGCGTAAGGCTAGAATAGCCTTGCATATTCAATGTGGGCAGATTTACAATTTCGAAATTACACCAGTACAGATTGGTTACCGCAAAACTGTACTGGTCGAAACTTTAGGAATCTGTACTGCTGCAATTGACAGTTGAGTTCACACATTATGGGCAATCTCTATCATCAACTCGCCGCTGAAATTATTTCGCAAATCGAATCGGGTATTTATAAAGTTGGTGATAAGTTGCCCGGTGTGCGTACCGCGAGCACGCAGCGCGGCGTAAGCCCTGCAACGGTTGTTGCGGCCTACAATGAGCTCCTGAATGGTGGTTATATTGAGTCGCGCCCGCGTTCAGGTTTTTATGTGAATGGATTGATCACTGCTGAATTTGAATCACCACAGCTTACACAACACAAAATGGTTCCGCGTGAAATCGTTGGCCAGCAGCTTGTGCTTGAGCTGTTGCATCAAACTCAGAGCGCTTCGGCTGTCAATATTGGTGCTGCGGTTGCGGATGCAAAAATTTTACCTTCCAGTATGGTAGAAAAAGCCATTGTGAAAATGGCGCGGCTTGAACGCACTAATGTGTGTTGTTACGAATCTTTTGCACGCGGAAATTTTGAGTTGCGTCAGCAAATTGCTAAGCGCATGGCGCTGTTAGGTTGTCATCTGAGCGTTGACGATATAGTCATCACCAACGGCTGCCAAGAGGCCTTATTGTTGTCGCTCAAGGCGCTGACAGCTCCCGGAGATTATATTGCGATTGAGTCGCCAAGTTATTACGGCCTTTTGCAAATTATTGAGCATATGGGGTTGCAGGCAATCGAAATTCCTACCGATCCTGTGGCGGGAATTTCGTTGGATGCATTGCAGTTGGCCATGGAACACTGGCCCATCAAAGCGTGCTTGGTTGTTTCGAATTTCAGTAATCCGCTCGGTGCCAGTTTATCGGATGACAATAAAAAAGCGCTCGCGTCACTTTGCCGTAAACATAAAGTCGCTTTAATAGAGGATGATCTCTATGGTGACCTTGCGTTTGGTAACCAGCGTCCAAGTGTCTGCCAGCGTTTTGATGACAAGGTGATTTATTGTTCTTCTTTTTCTAAAACATTTGCACCTGGTCTGCGGGTAGGATGGGTTGCCTCCAAGCACCTTGCCCCAACGATTGGGCAATTAAAATTTATGAGCAGCATGGCGTGCCCAACGATTGTTCAATATGCGTTGGCAGATATTTTAAAGAGCGGAAAATACGAGCGTCATTTGCGCACCATGCGAATTCAGTTGGCGAAAAGCATGCATGAACTCATTTTGGCGATTGAGCGCTATTTTCCGGCGAATACCAGAATTACCCAGCCCCAAGGTGGTTATGTATTGTGGGTTGAGTTGCCGTTAGAGAATCTCATATCAAAAAGCTTTGATACCTATGAATTGACCCTACGTTTGTTGGACGAAAAAATTGCAATAACGCCGGGTAAAATTTTTACCACAACGCAAAAGTATAAAAACTGTTTGCGTCTATCGTCAGGGGGATTTTGGAGCCCACAAAAAGAGAAGGCCTTGAAGCGGGTGGGAGCGCTTATTAAAGAGGCCTATAAGAATTAATGTGTTGGCGTGTGGATCGGCATAAACTTTGCTGAAGTCCTATATATTGGCTTGCTTATCGCCCCAGCAGGCCTAAACTGACATCTGCTTGACGCTTTGAGGTATGAGTAAGTGCGTGTAATTACGGTAGCCAATCAAAAAGGTGGTGTGGGTAAAACCACCACCAGTGTAGCGCTTGGGGGCATTGCTTCTGCGTTAGGCTATCGCGTATTGCTGGTAGATATAGACCCGCACGGCTCGCTCAGTACTTATTTTCGTCAAGATCCCGACACGCAGGAATTAAGTTCCTACACCTTATTCCAAGAGCGGAAAGAACTCACCGCTGCCAGCGTAAAACGGTTAATTCGTGCCACTGATTATCCCAATTTAGATTTGCTGCCATCGGCTACCGCTTTAGCAACTATGGAGCGACAGGCGATAGGGCAAGATGGCATGGGGTTAGTGATAGCTCGTTCGTTGGCATTTATTTACGACGATTATGATTTTGTGTTTATCGATACGCCGCCGTTATTGGGTGTGCTTATGATTAATGCTCTCGCTGCCTGCCAACATTTGGTTATTCCTGTGCAAACTGAGTTTCTTGCGCTAAAAGGTTTGGAGCGCATGGTGAACACGCTAAAAATGATGAGCCGGTCGCGCAAAAAAGCCTTGGAATATACGATTTTGCCGCTTATGTACGATCGTCGTACGCAGGCTTCTATCACCAGCTTGCGGACAATTCGCAATACCTATCCCACTGAAGTCTGGCCGGGTCATATTCCTGTGGATACTAAATTCCGTGATGCTAGCCGCGCTGGTGTTCCGCCACACTTATTCGACGAAACCGCACGCGGTGTTGATGCTTATAAATCACTCTTTAAATTTTTGCTGCAGAAATTTTCTGCAGAGGATGCACGCTTAGCGGCGGGTGGCGTGTGAGTGATATAAAAAACCCTTTCGATAGCCTGCTAGATTATTTTGATGACTTATTGCCATCAGAAGACTTTGAGCCTATTGCAAGCTTAAAAGTGCCTGTGCCAAAAGTTAAAATGCCAATAGTAGAAGTGACTGCAATAAAAACTGCGATTAAACCTTCAGTAAAACCACTCGTTGCTCATCCCACGAATGTAAGAAAAACTAAGCCGCTCGCTAAACCTGCTCAAGAGTTTGCCGAGCCGGATCTAGAGCAAAAGGCCAAACTGCAAAAATTACTGAGCAGCACGCAACCTAAAATTGCAGTGGCACCTATCGTAAAAGTAGAGATTGTTGCGCCACCTAAAACCACCTTTGTGGCTGACCCACATGAAATTCAAGAATGGGTGATTGAAACTGCAGCGCCCATCGTGGAAACAAAACCAACGATTGAAACCCCTGTCTTAATTGAAACAGAGATTGTCACCCAGCATTTTCAAATCCCCGGATTGGAATGGATGCCCAATGGCTTGCCACAGTGGGCGCAGTCGCGTTTTGATGTCCTTTTATTCAAAGTCTCTGGCTTAACATTGGCCGTGCCCCTAATTTCGTTGGGGCAAATCCAGCCTATTACTGATGAGTTAACTCCCTTGTTTGGCCAAGCTGATTGGTTTATGGGCTTGCAGCCTACTCCACAGGGCAAAATTCGTACGGTTAATACCGCAAAATTTGTGATGCCTGAACGCTATGACGAAAGCTTCGTAAAAAGTGCGAAGTATGTAGTTTCGATTAATGGTGTTCCTTGGGGGTTGGCGGTAGATTCGGTGAATCAGCCAATCAGTCTAATGCCGGATGAAGTGAAGTGGCGCAGTGATCGCAGTAAGCGCCCGTGGTTAGCAGGAACCGTCAAAGAACATATGTGTGCGCTCTTGGATATTCCCATGATCGGCCAAATGTTGATCGATGCCGATAAGAATGCAATGAAAACTCGGTTGTGAAACTGGCGGAGCAAGCAGCCTCGACTATAGTTAGATCTACTACCGTTATATGTACTATCCACATTTTGGACTTTGTACCTGTAAAACAGGCATAGCTCTTGAGGAAACTTTTATGGCAAATGATGCAGTAAAGAATAAAAGCACTGATGATCCCGTCCTCCAGTGGGTGACTTTTCGTTTAGATGGAGAGACCTACGGCATCAATGTAATGCAAGTGCAAGAAGTCTTGCGTTATACCGAAATCGCCCCAGTTCCCGGCGCACCTTCCTATGTGTTGGGGATTATTAATTTGCGCGGTAATGTGGTTACCGTAATTGATACTCGCCATCGCTTTAATTTGCCGAGCGGTGAGATTACCGATAACACCCGTATTGTAATTATTGAAACTGATCGTCACGTGATCGGTATCTTGGTTGATAGCGTTGCCGAAGTGGTTTACTTGCGTCAATCTGAAATTGAAATGGCGCCCAACGTAGGCAATGAAGAATCTGCCAAGTTTATTCAAGGCGTTTGCCACAAAAACAATGAGTTGCTTATTTTGATTGAATTGAATAAGTTGCTGACCAGTGAAGAGTGGAACGAACTGGAAGACGTCTAGTTTGAAGCTATTAGCATTGATACAGAGGGTAGAATGTCACTAACACCGCTTGAAATCGGGCTTATCGCCAGCCTCTTTGTTGGTGTTGTGGCATTGATCCTTGCCTTCAAAAGTTTGCAAGTTGCGCGTGCACAGCAGGCTCATACTGAAAAGTTGATTCAAAAATTAACGCGCGATTTAGCTATGTCAAATAGCGGTTCAGTGGGTATGGGGCAGCGTTTGTTGGCGATGGAAAAGCGGTTACAAGAACCGCAAACACCTGATAAAAAAATCGATTACTACAACGACGAAGACTTTCAGCCTTATTCGCAAGCCGCACAGTTGTTTAAATTGGGTCTGGATGCCGAAGAAGTTGCGCGTCGCTGTGGCCTCTCTCGTGCAGAAGCATCACTGATTCAAATGATGCAATCCAACGCAGATATTAAATAGGCTTAAATTAATCTCATCCCCTGCAACAACCACAAGCCTATAGTTACCGTCACCATTGCCCCCAATGTGGTTAACACAATAATGTTTGCTGCTAACTTAGTATTTCCGTTCAGCGCTTGAACCATCACAAAGCTAATGGTCGCTGTAGGCGACGCTGCTAATAAAAATAAAATAGCTAAAGCATCACCACGTACACCTAAGGCAATTGCTACTCCACAGGCAATTAGCGGCGATAAAATTAATTTCCAAATACTTGCACTCATTGTGGCTGAATCAAACCGCTTGAAGTGCGATAAATTTAATGCGCCACCAATACAAATTAATGCGAGCGGTAAAACCATTTGGCTTAAATATTTGCTGCTATCTATTAAGACTTTAGGTAAGGGCAGGGCCGCGGCGTTAACGAGTAAACCAAGAAAAATCGCGATGATTAATGGGTTTTTCGCAATACCAATTAATGTGGGTTTGATTGAACTGTTGGCGGTGTGCAAGCTGCGGTTAAGCGCATAAACGGAGAGCGCATTATAAAATACCACTGTCATTGCGACTGGAAGTGCAGCGATTGCTAAACCGCGTTCACCATAGGCGGTAGCGCAAAAAGCTAAACCCAAAATCACTAGGTTTCCCCGAAATGCGCCTTGAATGAATACGCCGTGGTCGCGGGAATCTTTGCAGTGCCAATGAGCGGTTAATAAACTCCCCATAAAAACTAGCGCAGTCATTATGCTAAAAGCAATAAGCACATTTTTGTCGGCCATTTCGCTGAAATGTGCGGTGGCACAGGTGTTAAATAGCATTACCGGCAAACCGATGTTGTACACCAGCTGCGATGCAATTTTAATGAATTCATCATTAATCATGGTTCTGCGTTTTAATACAATGCCGAGCATGAGCATCACGAAAATAGGTGCTGTAACGGAAAAGGCGAAGCTTAGGGTGGCGAGTGGTGAATCGGTAATCACGATGATCTCGGTAATAAAAGTTTAGCTATGTTCAAGCAGTGGTGGGCTTCACATTCATTAGTTGTTTAATAGGGAGTCGTCATCCCATATGAATCTGCTTTTTCGTTTAACAGATAATTGTGTGCACCAAAAATTAA
>CAZZEV010000043.1:0-270 GCA_964653305.1 uncultured Cellvibrionaceae bacterium
GACAATCTATTCAATAAAGACTATCTGTTACCTGCCAATCGACCAGCCAACTTTGTGGGGGTGCCGAGTGTTGGGCGCGTTATCAGTGCTGGTTTGCGCTGGGCGTTTAACTGAGTCTCCTCCACCCTAGTAACGTTCACCCCTTCCTGTTTTATTCTTGTGGATGTTAGAGTGCGCCAAACTTTTTTGGTGCTTTCTTTTATGGCTACATCTCGCAAACCTATCGATCTACACCCCAGTTGGCTCGCCCATTTAGCGCCAGAATTTGAC
>CAZZEV010000043.1:280-14793 GCA_964653305.1 uncultured Cellvibrionaceae bacterium
AGCCGCTCCTACAATTTTTATTCGTGTAAAATCGCCCCAAAATTTATTGGATGCGATTTTATGACTGCCGCTAAAAAACCTATCGATTTACATCCCAGTTGGCTCGCCCACTTATCGTCGGAATTTGACTTGCCTTACATGCAGCAACTCAAACAATTTTTGTTGCAACAAAAACAAGCTGGGAAAGTGATTTACCCTGAATCCAAAAATATCTTTAATGCCTTTAATTCCACACCACTGGATCAAGTCAAAGTAGTCATCCTCGGGCAAGACCCTTACCACGGCCCCAATCAAGCTCACGGTTTATGCTTCTCAGTTCAGCCTGGTATTCAAACACCGCCTTCGCTGCAAAATATGTATAAAGAAATTCAGCGCGATTTAGGTTTGCCAATTCCCAATCACGGGTTTTTGCAAAGCTGGGCAGAACAAGGTGTATTTCTGTTGAACGCCACGCTCACGGTTGAACAGGCAAAGGCGGGCGCGCATCAAGGACAAGGCTGGGAGCAGTTTACTGACCGTGCAATTCAAACCGTAAATGAACAGCGCGAAGGTGTGGTGTTTTTGTTGTGGGGGAGTTATGCACAGAAGAAAGGTCAGTTAATTGATGGCCGCAAACATTTGATTTTACGTGCGCCGCATCCATCGCCTTTATCGGCTTATCGCGGCTTTATGGGTTGCGGGCATTTTTCAAAAGTGAATGAATATTTGGAAGCGAAAGGGCAAGCGCCGATTGATTGGCGTTTGCCCTAATGAAGCGGTTAAAGCAGTAGCGACATAGCCGCTTCCATATCCGCAGAGAGGTCTTCAGAGTCTGCAAGTTGGATTTCTGGGTCTAGGCCTAATCGTTCAAATGCGGTGACTTGGCTGCAATCAATTTGTGCCAAGGGGGAATCTGAGCCTGCGTAACTTTGCAGCATGGCCACGGTTACCACATCCGCATAATCAGCTTTGGGAACCTGGCGTTTAAAATCTACATGTTGCGATGGAATGTGCGCCAGCTCGTCGGGGAACCCCCAAGTGCGCAAAATCAAATCGCCTATGGGTGCATGTAATTCATCAATTACTTTATCCAAAGTCAAACTGTCGTTGAGCAAAAAAGGATTATCTTCGGCGTAGGTTAAAATCGGCAATACACCGATTTTATGCACCAAGCCAGCGAGTGTGGCTTGGTCTGGGCGTAGCTTCTTGGCGTAGTGACGGCACAGCACATGACTAATACCAGCCACTTCGCTGGAGCGGCTCCAGACTTCGCGCATGCGCATATCAATTAAATCAGAGGTTGCCTGGAACATTTGCTCCATCGCCAAACCGGTGGCTATATTGCAGGTGTAGGAAATTCCCAAGCGCATTAGTGCCGTCTTCAAATCTTCAATTGCGCGGGATGCACGCAACAGCGGGCTATTGGCCACGCGAATAATACGGGCACTTAAGGCGGCATCGCCACCGATGACTCCCGCTAGTTTTTCGATATCTGAATTTGGGTCATCTGCCACTTCACGCACTTTCAGTGCAACTTCAGGCAGGGTGGGCAATACGAGTTGGTCAGTTTTGATGGCGGTAATAATGTCCTGGCGCACGCGCTCGGCAATTTGACTCATAAGCTACCTACTTTTTATTGAATGAAGTTTGAGGCCTTAGTTATCCTCGTTTGAAGTAGGTATAGCATAAGGTAAGCCAAGTAGACTGAGTTTTTGCGGGTTATTTGTGAGGTAGATAGCAACTCGCTCATCGTCCACCACGCTGGCCAATAGCTCCCCCATTTGATTGTCGCGATAGGCTGCCAGAATTATTTCACCTACGGTTTTGCCCTCGGCGTTTTTGAGTTCAATACCGGGAGTAGGGAGTGCTTGATTGTTAAGCGCAAACTCAAAGCGATACATATGACGCTTGAGGGTGCCGCGATAGTGCAAGCGCGCCACAATCTCTTGACCGGTATAACAACCTTTGCGGAAATTAATGCCATTCACCAACTGAAAGTTAATCGCTTGCGGTGTAAATGTTTCGTAGGTTTCTGGGGTTATATCGCCAATACCGGCTTGAATATTGAGTAAATTCCAGTGGTTTTGCTCGGCGAGAGTGGTCTGCGCACTGAGCTGATCCCACATCACGTCGGCTTGGTTTGTCGCAACCCAGCATTCATAGCGGTCTTCTGCAATACGAATAATCAGATGCTCGCCCGCGGCTTGCCAGCCATCGTTTTGATTGATCTCCACAGCAAACACCGTTTTAATGATCTCTGCCGCTTGTGCTCCGGCGAGGCCGAAGCAGCTATAGCTTTGACTGACATCCGCCAATTTCGCTTTGGAGAACACAATATATTTACCCAAGCTTGCTAGCCCATTGGCGACTAATCCGGCATGGACGCGCAAGATAATGCGCTCATTCTCGGGCTGTATAGCGCGGAAGCACAGCAACATACGGCCCTTAATATTGCACTGCGCGCCGAGCCTTGTAGTGTTCTCGGCTAACTCGCGAACATCGCAACTGACTTGGCCCTGCAAGAATTTGGCGCTGTCTGGGCCTTTAATTTCAATTAGACCTTGTTTCAGCGGTATGAGGTAAGTTGTAAATTTTGTAGGCATCTTGATGGCTCAGAAAAACGTAAAGAGAGTGATGATCTATTGGGTGGCTAATTGTATCTTAAGTAGCTCGCTCATAAGGTGGGTACATTAATGTATAATCGCGCCACTTATGATTGGCTAAGGTGTACTTCGTGGAAAGAAATCGTTTATTTTGGGGTAGCCGTCGCGGTATGTTGGAGCTTGATTTGGTGCTCTTACCCTTTTTAGAAAATGTGTACCCGTCATTAGACCAAGCCGACAAAGAGCGTTACTGGAAGCTGCTGGAATGTGAAGATCAGGATATGTTTGCGTGGTTTCTACGCCGCGAAGACCCGGACGATAGTGAATTAAAAAGGATTGTTGAAATTGTCAGAAATAACACCGGCCTCCAACCAGAGCGCTCATAACAGCTCCCCGCTTGAACCGCAACGCGCAAGCAAAACAGGTGTCGATTTGGCACCTGTGGTTATTTCATCCTCGCAGATTTTATTTCGTATTCAACTGCTGATTTACAGCTTGATGCTGCTCTCCGCTAGCATTGCGATTTTTCCTTTTCTATTCACCGCTTTTTATTGGCCAATACTTTGGCTGGGTTTTTTGTTGCTGCTGATAGTGGCGGCACGCGCGGCATGGATTAAAAAACATAAAGCGCCGATTCGTTTTAGTGTTATTCAAAAAGTGTGGCGAGTACACACCTTAGAGGGTGAGGTTCAAGTTAAACCCTGCGACGAAATACTCTTTTGGGATGCGGTGATTGTTTTATCTGTTCGTGAAGTTCTAACAAAACGTAAACGTCGGATAGTGGCACTATCCGACTCTATGACTAATGAAGACTGGCGGCGTTTGCGTGTTTGGTTGCGAATGGGTCTAAAAGATAATCTCTAATTTTTTAATTATCTTTGCTAACCACCACATCCTGCGCTGCAAAATTCGTGGGTACTAAAATCGTATCGCGCGCGATATTTGATTTATGGGGAAAGTCCAACGAGTAGTGCAAGCCGCGGCTCTCTTTACGATCTAATGCTGAGCGAATAATTAATTCCGCCACTGTCGATAAATTCCGCAACTCAATTAAATCGCTGCTGACACGGTAGTTGCTGTAGTACTCCGCAATTTCTTTTTTCAATAATTTGATGCGGTGCGATGCGCGTTGCAAACGCTTGTGTGTGCGCACAATGCCCACGTAATCCCACATAAAGCGGCGCAGTTCGTCCCAGTTGTGCGAGATGACAACGTCTTCATCAGAATCCGTCACGCGGGTAGAGTCCCAAGGGTTTGATTCTTCTGGTGCGTGAATTTTGGCGAGTGAATCAATAATTTGTTGCCCAGCAGATTGTGCGTACACAACACATTCCAACAGCGAGTTACTTGCTAAACGGTTGGCACCGTGCAAACCGGTAAATGATGTTTCGCCAATCGCATATAAATTTTGTAAATCGGTTTGGCCGTTGTTATCTACTACAACGCCGCCGCAGGTGTAGTGCGCCGCAGGCACAATCGGAATAGGTTCTTTGGTGATATCTATGCCCAATTCCAAGCAGCGTGCGTATACAGTGGGGAAGTGCTCTTTAATAAATTCTGGCGCTTTGTGGCTAATATCCAAATATAAACAATCACAGCCTAGGCGTTTCATTTCGTGGTCAATAGCGCGGGCAACTATATCCCGCGGCGCCAATTCCAAGCGCTCATCAAAGCGGCTCATAAAACGCTCGCCGCTGGGCAAACGCAAGTAGGCGCCTTCGCCGCGTAAAGCTTCGCTGATCAAAAAATTCTTGGTTGAAGCGTGATACAAGCAAGTCGGGTGGAATTGATTGAATTCCATATTGGCAATGCGGCAGCCTGCGCGCCATGCCATGGCAATGCCATCGCCGCTCGCGCCATCTAAATTGGTGGTATAGAGATAAACTTTACTGGCTCCGCCAGTCGCCAACACAACAACCTTGGCTTGGAAAACGTGAACTTGCTCAGTGTTGTTGTCTAATACATAGGCGCCTGTGCAGCGTAGCTTGCGTGAATCGGCATCGGCTTGAGTAATAAGGTTGACGGCGATATGGTCTTCAAATAAGGCGATATTTTTCTGCTGGTTAACTTGGTCGATCAGGGTGCTATGAACTGCGCGGCCAGTGGCATCAGCGCTGTGAATGATACGTCTGTGGCTGTGGCCGCCCTCTTGGGTTAGGTGATAATCCTCTTTGCCGCTTTCTTTGGTAAAGCTCACGCCTTGGTTAATCAGCCACTCAATGGCGCTTTTGCTGTTCTCTACGGTAAAACGCACGGCTTCTTCATGACATAGCCCCGCGCCAGCGATTAGCGTGTCTTCTACATGGGCGTCGATTGAATCTTGGTCATCAAGAACCGCGGCAATACCACCTTGGGCAAACCAAGTTGAACCTTGGTTTAGGGCGTTCTTGCTAAGTACGGCCACCTTTGCATGTTTGGCTAGGCTGAGAGCTAGAGTTAAACCTGCAGCACCAGAACCAATAACAAGAACATCGTGAGAATAGGTTTGAGTCATAAGTAATTTCTACAGCAATAAGAAGAACAAAGTCGTAAACTGAAGCCAGTATATACAAGCCAAAGACCATTGGTCAGCTAAACTGTCGGTGCTAAATATGTCCCTTGGCTTGGCTTGTCGAATTTCTATGTGGAACTTTTGCTATAAGCACCGGTCAATGGTGTATAGAGCAGCAATAACAAATGACGGATTGCTCGCGGTTAATACAGTTTCAGCTGCATCTTTTAATGCGCTGAATTTTTGGTCTTGGCCAGTTTTTAGGCGCTAAGACGCTTGGGGGTTTTAGAATGACAGCGCAAGTAGCGCCCAATCTTGATGTTGGCAACGATGTCGATCAAAAGCTGGTAGAGCGCGTACAAAAGGGAGATAAACGGGCTTTCGATTTGTTGGTGCTTAAATATCAGCACAAAATATTTGCCGTTATCAGTCGATTTATTCGCGATCACGCGGAAGTTCAAGATGTTGCCCAAGATGCTTTTATCAAGGCCTACCGCGCCTTACCCAACTTTCGCGGTGAAAGTGCTTTTTATACGTGGATGTACCGCATTGCGATTAATACCGCCAAAAACTATTTGGTAGCCCGCAACCGTCGCCCGCCTGCAAGTGATTTAGAGGTCGACGATGCAGAGTTTTTTGCCGGCAACGATGCTATGCATGAAATGAATACGCCAGAGCGCAATTTATTGCGGGATGAACTACAAGCGGTTATCGACCAAGCTTTCCGCGATTTACCCGATGACTTACGCATGGCAGTCACCTTGCGCGAAATTGATGGCTTGAGTTACGAAGAAATTGCCGAAGCAATGGATTGCCCGATCGGCACAGTGCGTTCGCGCATCTTTCGTGCGCGTGAGGCAATCGATAAAAAGATTCAACCGCTGATTGAGTAGTGTTTGTGTCACCCTCACAGGTGCAAGTGTGTAGCGGTTTGTGTAGATGAGTAACCCAAAAATGCTAAAACCAGACTTTCGGGTAAATATGCAAAAATTGTGGATCTAGGCTGAACCTTTATAGTGAACTTAAGTCATAAAGACAGCAGATAAACAGTTCTTGTATTGAGTGCTAATTACTTTCCAGACTATTTTTTAATAGTAAATAACAGGTAAATCGCAGATGAGTGAGCAAAACCGGCCGCAAACCCTCGCCGAATCAATATCAGCTTTGATGGATAATCAAGCGTCTGAGCTTGAGCTGCAGCGAATTTTAAAAGCCAGTGAGCAGGATGCAGAGGTTAAAGCGACTTGGTCACGTTATCAAATTGCCAGTTCTGTCCTACGTGGAGAGCAGGCGCCTGTTTTACCTTCTGATTTTGCCGCACGCCTTAGTGCAGCAATTGATTTAGAAGAGCCGCTAGTTGTACAACCTGCACCAGTTGCGAAAAAAGCTCAGCAAGGTTGGTTTTATCAGCTGGGTCGGGTGGCCTTAGTTGCTTCGGTGGCGGGTGGTATGATTATAGGTGTCGGCACTACTCAGGTTGTGACCCAAGTTGCTAGCAATACGGCAGTGGCTCCAGCACCTGCTGAAGCTTCGGTGACATTACCCTCGGGCATTAATAGCCCAGCGCTTAATACTCGCACAGTGGCAATGCAAACGGGTTACGAAACACGCCCACAAGAAAACCGTCGTGTCACGTTTCAACCGCGCCAAGCTAGCACGGCCGTCTCAGATGACGAAGTATCACGTTACGTAAACCAAATGATTAAAGCGCATTCTGACAATGCAGCTATGAACTCTGGTCAAGGTGTACTACCTTACGCACGTGTAATCATTACAGACGAAGAATAAGTTATGCCCAAGATTTCACTGTGGTTATCGTCCAGTTTGTTGGTGGCGATAACTGCATTCGCTCAAGCTCAAACAACTTCTGCTCCCACAACTGCTGTATCCGATGCTGCCACCTCAGCAAGCTTGCCCAGTGTGCAGGCACTACTGAGTAAAATGTCTCAAGATGCCACTCGAATTAACTATCGTGGCTCGTTCACTTATCAGAATCAAACCAGTATTGAGCTGCAGAGCTTTCGAGTAGAGCATTGGCTTGAAAATGGTGTTGAGCATGATCGGCTGTTATTTCTGAATGGCCCTGAACGTTTAATTGTGCGAGACGGCCAGCATGTAGACTGCAAAGCCATGGGCGATAAGTTGCTGCAGGGGAGCTTTTCGCAGATTGGCAAAAATATAGTCGCTATGGATCAGCTTTATAAATTTGAAATCCGTGGCCGTGAGCGTATCGCTGGGCGTTGGTCGCGAGTTTTGCAAGTGATTCCAAAAGACCCTTATCGCTATGGATATTTTCTAAGCATTGATGAAGAGACCGGTTTAGTGCTCAAGTCGTGGCTAATTGACGAAAATGCTCGCCCCTTGGAACGCTACCAATTTATTGCGTTGGAACTTAACCCCGATGTTACGCAACTAAAAGCTCAGGTATTACCACGTCAACACAAGGCCGTTGCGGACGTAACGCCCTGCAACCCTACAGAGCTAAATAAGCCCTCTGCTTGGCAGGTTGCTTGGGTACCGCCCGGGTTCGTATTTGCGGGCGAACGTAGGCTCAGTACCGGTCAGACGATGCTGATGTATACCGATGGTTTGACCACTTTCAGTATTTTCCTTGAGGCAACCAAAAGCTTTGTGCCCGAAGGTGTGGGCAAGCGCGGCGCAACATTGGCAAATATGTCCCGGCTGGTGGTTAAGGATGTTGTCTACAGGGTTAGTGTGGTGGGCGAAATACCTGTCGCGGCCGCCGCAAAAATCGCGCAAAATATTACGGGGCAATAGCCCCGTTTTATTTTTTGCAACTCACCGTTTTGGTATTCCAATGATTCTTGAAACTGGGCGAATCGTCGCTATAGAGCCGCAAGGGCTTTGGGTAGAAACTATTCAGCGCTCCGCCTGTGGTTCCTGCCAAGCCCAGAAAGGTTGTGGTCACAGTGCCCTCACCAAATTTGGCGCAAGTGCTTCGCGCTTGTGGGTGCTGTTAGAGGGGCGTGATTCCAAGCGTTTTAGTCTGGGTGATGAAGTGCAGATTGGTGTGCCGGAAGAGGTTATCGCGGGCGGCTCGCTATTTGTGTATATGCTGCCGCTATTGACCATGATTGCCGCAACGCTCGCAGCTCATAGTTCACAGCTAAACGATGGTTTAACCGCTATTTGTGCTTTGCTAGGTTTGCTAGTTGGTGCTGCTATTGTGCGTTGGTGTTCCCACCTAATCCGTTTTGATAGCCGCTTGCAGCCAGTGCTGGTTGACGCCCAAACGAGCGTGCAGGTAATTGCACGCTGCGCACAGGAGTAGTGGGGCGGTGTTGATTATAAATTCCCATGTCCATATTCCGCTGCAGGAAATTGAGCTTACCGCCATGCGTGCTCAAGGTGCTGGCGGGCAAAACGTCAACAAGGTGTCGAGTGCGATACATTTGCGTTTTGACATTCATAACTCATCCCTCAGTGAATTTTGTAAATCCAGATTACTAGCCTTGGATGACAAACGTATTTCAAGTGACGGCGTGCTGATCATTAAAGCGCAGCGCCATCGCACTCAAGAGCAAAACCGTTCCGATGCTTTAGCGCGTCTGCAAGAGGTTGTGGTGGAGGCGATAAAGATTGTAAAAAATCGCCGCGCTACCAAACCTACTTACGGTTCAAAACAAAAACGCATGGATGGAAAAAGTATCCGCGCGACGATTAAATCGGCGCGCGGAAAAGTTAACCTAGACTAATTGCCATCGCTTTATCTTGCTGCGCTATTGCGCATGGAATTCGCAATGGGTGCTGGCATATCGCGCCATAAAGCTTGTTGAAACTCTGCAAAATTCTCACCGCCGGTTTCTAAGAGCCAGTCAACAAGTGCAGATGCAACATCGGGATAAATCACAGGATTTGGTTTTGGTTGTGGTAACCAACGCCCGATGGCTGTCTCATTTAAGCTGTGGGTTGATGCCCCATAACCCAATTGGGTCAGCGCCAGTGCATTTGATGCTTGTTCCATTTGCCCGGCAACAGGTTGCACCAATAATTTTTTACCGAGTTGAATGGCTTCGCTTGGCAATTCAAACCCTGCACTGCAAATAACTCCTTCGCATCTGTGTAAATCTTGTTGAAAGCCTTCGCGCGAAAATGGACGAATGTGAATGTGGCCATCATCAATTGGTTGCGGAACATTTTGATAAATATAGAACTGGTAATCCGGAAAGGCACGCAGTTGCGGCACTATGTCGTCAAGCCCGGCAAAGGGTAAGTAGACTAAATAATGTTTGGGAAGCGATTGATTTGGGTAATGCGATGGTTCAATCAGCGGCGGCAAAATGGGTTGATCGAAGTGGTGCCAGTGTAAGCCAATAGCTTGAGTTACCGGTGCAAAATTTTGCATAAACCAATCGGTAACGAGATTGTTATTTTTCTTGGGAATTTTATGCAAGAAAGAATTTTGATGCGAAATACCAATCACTTTTTTGCCGGCGCGTTTTGCTGCGTGTGCAGAAACGGGTTCAAAATCATTAATAATTAAATCGTAACCCTCGACGTTTACTTTTTTAATGTCGTCATTGAGTTGCATTAAATTAGCTTGCAGTGCAGTTTTTAAATACAGAATGCGGCCACTTTTAACGGCGAAGGTTAAACCGCGATAGCATTGGAAATCACCGAAGGCTTGCATATCAAAAAAATCTTCACGGGGGCGGCCAGAAAATACCCAGTCAACTTGCACACCTTTTGCTGCAAAGGCTTTTGCCATAATGCGTGCGCGAGTTACGTGACCATTGCCTGTACCTTGAACGCCGTAAAGTATTTTCATAAAGTGGCCTCTAATGAATGTCATTCAATTGAATATTTGTTTGCAAAAACGTTCGTCACATCTTTCTGTAACATCGTTCTTGCATAATTTGGCTGAGCAAAAGATGGACGCGGTTTAAAAAAGCCTTCATCATTCGCGGCTTTGCGTGCTAGAGCTTTTGCGATATCAGAAATATCACCGCCGTGTGACTTTTCTGTTAAGAAACTATGAATTAACTGTGACAGGGCACGGAATTAACCGTGACAAGAGCGCGTCACTCACCATCGAATCTGGAGAATAGGAATGAGTAAACCTGGTAAAACTGGCATCGCCCGTGTGATTGATGCGTTTGGTTATTCAATGAAAGGTTTTGCGGCTACCTGGAAGTTTGAAGCAGCGTTTCGGCAAGAAGTGGTGCTGGGTTTAATTCTGACGCCGGTGGCTTTTTGGTTGGCGACGACCCATATCGAGTTGATCTTATTGTTGGCGAGTATTTTCTGGGTGTGGATGGCGGAGTTGGCAAATTCGTCAGTTGAAGCGGTGGTAGATAGAACGGGTTCAGAACGTCATGAATTATCGGGCCGCGCCAAAGACATAGGTTCTGCCTTGGTGTTTACTAGTCTTATCCTTTTGGCGCTGGTTTGGGGAATTATTGCGGCGCATCGTTTCCTCCCCTTATAGATTGCCTCTCTGCCAGACTTATTGATTATTCCCATCTAACAAAACCCAAGACTCAGTCCTTGGGTTTTTCTTATATAAAAATAATTCAATATATAAAATAAAAATAGCATTGTGCTCCAAAGGCTTTTCAGGTAAATTACGCATATTGTTTATTTATCATATTTATATGGACAATATAAAACCATGAGTGCTGAAGACTTTTCTGTTAATGACCACACCCATCGCCGTTTTAACCCATTGACGGGTGAGTGGTTATTGGTATCGCCCCATCGCAATAAACGCCCTTGGCAGGGTCAGCAAGAGCCTAATCAGTGGCCGGAAAGTGTCGCACACGATCCAAAGTGTTTCCTTTGCCCCAGTAACACGCGAGTGGGTGGCGAGCTGAATCCTGCTTATAAAACCACTTATGTGTTCACCAACGATTTTGCTGCCTTAATGCCACAAGTACCTGATGCACCGGCATCGGCTGATCCGTTGTTTCAGATTCAGGCCGAGCACGGTACCAGCCGCGTTATTTGCTTCTCTCCAGACCACAGCAAAACTTTGCCTTTGTTAAATGACGAAGAGGTCTTAGCAGTAGTAAAAACCTGGATGTCCGAGTCTGCCGATTTGGGTAAAACCTACGCATCGGTGCAGATTTTTGAAAATAAAGGTTCGGTGATGGGGTGTTCAAATCCACATCCGCATGGACAGATTTGGGCGCAAACCCAATTGCCTAGTTTGGTCCAAAAAGAAGATGACAAGCAGCGCGCTTTCTATGCCGAACAAGGCAAGTCGTTGTTGCTGGATTACGCCCAAAGAGAAATCGAATTGCGCGAGCGCGTGGTGGTAGAGAACGAGGATTGGTTGGTGGTAGTGCCTTTCTGGGCTGCATGGCCATTTGAAACTTTGTTATTACCAAAACAAGCGCGCGCGCGTATCACCGAACTAACAGAAGCAGAGCAGGTGAGTTTGGGCGCAATTTTGCGTGATATTACCGCCCGCTACGACAATCTGTTTGAGTGTTCTTTTCCTTATTCCATGGGTTGGCACGGTGCGCCTTTTGATGTTGACGCGGTCAGTGTGGCAGACACAGCTCCGTGGCAATTGCATGCCCATTTTTACCCACCGTTATTGCGTAGCGCGAGTGTGCGTAAATTTATGGTGGGTTATGAAATGATGGCTGAGCCTCAGCGCGATTTATCGCCAGAGCAAGCCGCCGAACGTTTGCGTCAACAAAGCCCAATTCATTTTCGTACGAGGTAGTAGTGAGTGAGCATATTAAATAAACAACAGCTCAGTGAGTTTTTTTCGGCAGCTTTTGGTCACGCGCCTAGTTTAGTTGTACAGGCTCCTGGGCGTGTAAATCTTATCGGTGAACACACGGATTACAACGATGGTTTTGTGTTGCCAGCGGCTATTAATTACAGCACGTGGATTGCGGTATCGGCACGCACTGATCGTGAGTTACATGTAATTGCAAAAGATTTTGGCGATCAAAAAGTCGTTATCAATTTAGATGCGCCTATGCAGCAATCGCCTGATGCATCTTGGGCTGATTATGTGTGTGGTGTAGTGCAGGAATTGCAAAAAAGAAAGTATCGTTTATGCGGCGGTAACTTTTTAGTTTCCGGCAATGTACCCGCTGGTGCCGGTTTAAGTAGTTCGGCTTCACTGGAAGTTGCGGTAGTGCGCGCGCTAACAGAATTGAGTGATGAGCGCATAGATCCAACTGATGCAGCCTTAGTGGGTCAGGCTGCCGAGAATAATTTTGTGGGCTGTAACTGCGGCATTATGGATCAGTTAATTTCTGCGCGAGGCCAAGAGAGCAGTGCACTTTTGATTGATTGTCAGGATCTTTCAACACGTACGGTCTCTATTCCGAACGATTGGGAAATTCTTATTGTTCACAGTGGTGTGAAGCGCGGTTTGGTTGAAAGTGAATACAACCAGCGCCGTGAACAGTGCGAAACGGCAGCGGCATTTTTTGGCCAGAAAACTCTGCGCGGTGTCAGCCTAGAGCAGTTGTTGGCAGCCGAAGGCAAATTGGATGATTTAAGTTTTAAGCGAGCGCGTCATGTACTCACTGAAAATAATCGCACTCTTGCTGCTGCGGATGCTTTGAGCCAAGGCGATATGAAAACCTTATCGCGCGTGATGGCAGAATCTCATAACTCTATGCGCGATGATTTTAATATCACTACGCCAGCGATTGATCGCCTAGTGGAAATCCTGCAGCAAGCCGGTGAAGGCCATGCGGGTGCGCGTATGACGGGCGGTGGTTTTGGTGGTTGTGTCGTTTCAATTGCCCCTGAAGATTTGATTCCACAAATGATGGCGGCAGTACAGCAGCATTATGAGGCAGACACGGGTTGTGTTCCCACCTTGATTCCAGCGAAAGCCAGTAAGGGTGCTTTTGCGGTTTAAAAATTTGGCGCAGTTTAAGGATTTGCGTCGTTGTTTTGCATGGAGTTTTAAGTAGTCCCTCCTTTTTCTTTAGCCCCTCTGTGGAAACGCCGAGGGGCTTTTTTATGGGGTGTTTTTTTGTGAGGGGTCAGTGCGTAGCTTTGCTTTCCAAATCGCCTAAATAGGCTTGATAGTCATCCACCAGAGTTCGCTGGGGGTGGCGGCGATCTGTGGATTTGCGGCGCTTGCGGTGATAGATATCGATGGGCATGTTTTTACAGGGGTCGCTATCCAACCTGCGTTCGTCGCCTCGGCGCCTATCTACAAAAATTTTATGTGAGCTCATCTTTGTCTCTGTGAAATCGGAAGTGTTAGAGCATCTCTAATCACGTGTGAACATAGGATTCTTGTTATTATGCTTGGTGCTTGACGTACATTTTCATTTGGCGCGAGCAGTGTGAAGCATCATTACTCTTACCAAGCTCCACAGTCTAGCGCTTATCCAGTAGAATGCCGCAGTTTTTTTTAGCCTTAGTGGCTGGTTTTTTATAACGAGTTATCGCGGGTCAAACCTATGAAAGTCATTGAAGATCTTATCCTCACCAAACTCACTGAAAGCTTTGCCCCAACGCACCTAGAAGTGCTGAATGAAAGCTATATGCACGCTGTTCCCGCAGGTTCTGAAACTCACTTTAAAGTGGTCTTGGCGGCAGATGCTTTTGTGGGTAAACGCCAAGTGCAGCGCCATCAAGCTATTTATGCCTGCTTGGCGGATGAGCTTAAAAATGGTGTTCATGCCTTGGCATTACACACATTTAGCCCAGATGAATGGCAGGCGAGCGACGCTGTACCGACATCGCCTCAGTGTATGGGCGGCTCTAAACACGACCCCAACCTGATTTGATTGATAGTTGATCTAAATCATGTATTTTTGCTGGCTGTTCAAAAAGTAAGCATTTATACTGCGCGCCCTTTGCCCTCTGATCCATTAAATACTAGGGCGAAACTTCAAAAAAATACGTTTTTGCTGACTGTAAAGTGAAGAGATATGAACCAAATCGTTGTTGCTGCACTATATAAATTTGTTTCCATGCCAGATTACCAAGAGTTCGCTCCCCGCCTAAAAGAGCGTTGCGATGAGTTGGAATTAAAAGGCACCTTACTGCTTGCAGAAGAAGGTATAAACGGCACTGTTTCTGGTACCCGCGAGGCGATTAATAGCCTCTTAGATTTCCTGAAAAGCGATGCGCGTTTTGTGGATTTGGTCCATAAAGAATCCTTTTTTGAAGGCAAGCCCTTTTACCGTATGAAGGTAAAGCTCAAAAAAGAAATCGTGACTATGGGTGTGAATGGCATCGATCCTCAAAAAATTGTGGGAACTTACGTAAAGCCGCAGGATTGGAATGCGCTGATTAGCGATCCAGACGTTACCGTTATCGATACCCGCAACTCCTACGAATACGACATTGGTACCTTTGAGCGTGCTATAGACCCCAAAACGGAAACCTTCCGCGAGTTTCCAGACTACGTTGCCAAGAATTTAGACCCAGCCAAACACAAAAAAGTGGCTATGTTTTGTACGGGCGGCATTCGCTGTGAAAAATCT
>CAZZEV010000043.1:14803-15476 GCA_964653305.1 uncultured Cellvibrionaceae bacterium
GTATCACTTGGAAGGCGGCATTCTAAAATACTTGGAAGAAGTGCCTGAAGAAAAGAGTCTGTGGAAAGGCGAGTGTTTTGTGTTCGACAACCGCGTTGCCGTTAATCACAGTTTAAAAAAGGGCATCTATGATCAATGCCACGGCTGCCGTCATCCGATAACTGAAGAAGATAAGCTCTCTGATCAGTACATGCCGGGCGTAAGCTGCCCACGCTGTTACGATAAGCTGACCGATGAGCAGAAAATGCGTTTTGCCGAGCGCCAAAAGCAAATTCAGTTGGCCAAAAGCCGTGATGAAGCGCATATTGGTGCTTTGCCGCCAGAGCGCCAATTGCGCCGCAAGCTCAAGATTGAAAAACGCGAAGAGCAACGCCGTTCTTCCCAAGTTTAATTGTCATTAATACAGGTTATTCTGCCGAGTGAGTAAGGCTCTGTTGGTAGAATAACCTCTGCAAATTTATAACCGCACACCAATTACTGCAAACAGGTATTTTATGGATTTCGATGCATGGGTAGCCGATTTGGCTGCTGGGACTGCAACACACGAATCGGGTTTTGTTTTGCAAGTTGAAGGGAATCCGCGTGATCCTTCAGCTATTAACCCCGCTAACTTCCCCGCTAATTTGTCGTTTGTAGATCAGGCGCGTTTGATGCGCTGCGGCTTGGAGTTTTT
>CAZZEV010000044.1:0-8972 GCA_964653305.1 uncultured Cellvibrionaceae bacterium
GCGCGTACCCATGCGCCTTGATGCGGACCATTGGTGGGCGACTTGCCCTGTTCCATAACAATCTTGTCTTCATAGGGGCCATAGATATTTTTGGAACGGAACACCGATTGCCAACCAAATTCCACGCCACCTGCAGGTGCAAACACATAGTAGTAACCATTATGTTTATAGAATTTGGGGCCTTCCAAGGTTTTGTAATTGGGTATTTTGTTACCGTCGATCACTACTGGGCCTTTGTCATCCAAGAGGGTTTTGGCATCGGGCGACATCTTGCGCAACGTAAGCATATTATTGATGCCCGAGCGGCTTTTGGCCCACGCGTGTAACAGGTAGGCTTGGCCATCGTCATCCCACAATGGTGTTGGGTCGATAATGCCTTTGCCTGCCAGCAATAAGTGCGGAGCGCTCCACGGCCCAGCGAATTTCTCGGCGGTCATAACATAGATGCCGAAGTCTGGGTCCGGATAGAAAATCCAGAATTTACCATCGTGATAACGCAAGCAGGGCGCCCACACGCCTTTGCCGTGTTGTGGCTTTGCGAACACGTCCAATGGGATTTGCTGGGGCAGTGCGTGACCAGCCAACTCCCAGTTAATCATGTCTTTGGATTGCAGCAGCGGCAAACCTGGCGCGCTGTTGAAGCTGGACGACGTCATGTAATAGGTATCGCCCACGCGAATGGCATCTGGGTCGGAATAATCAGCATGGATCACTGCATTTTTGTAAGTCCCATTGCCCACATCGGGCTGCCAAGCGGGTGCAGATAGGGCTGCTTTGTTGCTGGGTGAGGACGAGTTACAACTGATTAGAGCTGGAATCACGCAAATGGAAAGGCTAAGAGCAAGATTTCTGGTGGTACGCAGGTTCACTAAGGGGGTCATCGGGTTGCCTATTTTTATAAGTCAAAGATAAGTCTTCCCTCTCACAGAAAAGACCCATTCACGCTTGCCGATGTAAAACCTGTTGTGCTTGCCGAGTACATTGCCCGACAAGTTTATCTAGTCTTTTTAAATAGTCTTACTTACTATATTGCAAATAAAAGCCGTTTCACAAGTAAAACTCATTACGGCTAAGAATAGCGATTAAATCGGCAATGGTCTTCTCAATGCATTGATGCAAACTTCCGCGTGCCAATTAAGCGTGGAAGACGATAACAATTCAGAGAGAGACACCTATGAATCAGACGTTTTACTTCTTGCGCACCTATGTGTTTGTCAGTGCTTTACTGCTGACTGGTATTGGCGGGCCTGCTCAAGCCAGCTCCAAGAATAGTGAGAAGTGCACGCCCCATCTTGGCAATGCCTTTTTGCGTCACTGCCAAACTTGGGCGACGGGTATTGAAGGCCAGCGCAAAGCCGATTTGGGCAATGGCACCTATCTCAACCCGATTATGGCGGGCGACCATCCCGATCCTAGTATTCTCAAGGATGGCGATGACTATTACATGACCTTCTCTTCCTTTGAGGCTTACCCTGCGCTGACGATTTGGCATTCCAAAGATTTGGTGAATTGGGAGCCCATAGGCGCTGCACTCCAGCAGTATGTAGGCAGTATTTGGGCGCCAGAACTGACCAAACACAATGGCCGCTTTTATCTTTATATCCCCGCCAAGTTGCCCGGTAACAACAATATCTACGTCATTCACGCCGATAATATTCGCGGCCCCTGGTCGGCGCCGGTCGCGCTTAACAATGACCGCATCGACCCCGGTCACATTGTCGGCGAAGACGGTAAGCGCTATTTGTTCCTCTCCCACGGCGACCGCGTGCAACTGGCGGATGATGGTTTAGGCATCGTCGGCAAGATGGAGCACGTTTACGACGGCTGGCAATACCCAGAAGAATGGGATGTAGAAAGCTATGCCCAAGAAGGCCCTAAGATGATGAAGCACGGGGACTACTTCTACATGACTCTTGCCCTCGGCGGCACCGCTGGCCCACCAACGGGTCATATGGTGGTGTCTGCACGCTCCAAATCTATCAACGGGCCTTGGGAAAATTCACCCTATAACCCGATTGTTCGCACTGAGTCTGCAGCGGAAAAATGGTGGTCAAAAGGTCACGCGACCTTGGTTGAGGGTCCCAATAATAAGGACTGGTACATGATGTATCACGCCTATGAAAATGGCTTTCACAGCCTTGGCCGCCAAGCCTTGATGGCGCCTATCGAATGGACTAAAGACGGCTGGTTTAAAGCTAAAGATCACGATGCCGGCAAGCCGATCGCCAAACCTAAAGGCGGCAGCGCAGTGCCTCACGGTATGGCGCTCTCGGATGATTTCAGTACTAACAAGTTCGGTTTACAGTGGAGCTTTTACAAAGGCGACATCAAAGAGAACGAGCGTGTTAAGTATCAAGATGGCGTGCTGGAGATTACCGCTAAAGGCACTTCGCCAAGCAACACCTCACCGCTGACCTTTATTGTGGGCGATCAAGCCTATCAATTTGAAATAGATATGGAATTTGATGAGGATGCCCAAGCCGGCGCGCTCCTGTTCTATAACGATAAGCTCTACGGCGGCGTGGGTGTGAACAAGAAAGGCTTTGTGTTGCATCGTTATGGTATGGATCAACGCACCACGCCCAAGCCTGGCGGCATGACCAATAAGCTGCGGATGCGCGTGACCAACAATCGCCACATTCTCACCATTCACACCAGCCACGATCAAGGCGAAAGCTGGCAAAAATACGGCGTACAGATGGATGTGACTGGCTACAACCACAATGTGGCTTATGGCTTTATGAGCTTGCGCCCTGCGATTTACGCTGCTGGAACAGGCAAGGTTCGCTTTAGTAACTTGGTCTATCGCGCGCTACCTTAGGGTAGTAGCGAAGGACAGGTTTTTTGATCGATGAGAGGCACTGTTTTGGTTGAAAGTGCCTCAGATATTTGGTTTTGCTCCTCATTCGTTGTGGCCATAGCTAAAACTTAACCCTTCACAAATTCCCGTCGCAATGTTGCTACCGAACTACACCCAAGAAGAAAAATTTTAGAAAATGTAATCGTTTACATAAAATTTTTTCTAAGCGCCTATTTTTGTCGAAATTTACAGCTGTGACGTTGAATTGGCCTCCTCAGAATTCGTAAGGCGGGTCCGCAACCCAGATTTATGCCCCAAAAATAGCAAGAAATCCTGTAAAGGTCTTTAGTGTAATCGGTTCCATTTTGTATTTTATGACTTTGTAATCGTTTTCATTGGCTCGTTTTCGGTCTTTGAAAAGTGCTTTATTTAAATTATTTTTATATCCTAATTAAATTAAATATTCGTTATTTTATTTAGTGAAATATAAAATATTATATGTAGTTTTTACTGTTTTAAATCATAAAAACGTATTTTTGTCCTAATTTGTTTTTGGTGCTTTTAACTCATTTTGGTTGATTGACAAGCGCCTAGCTGGCCAGTATTACTGCGCCATCTGCACGAGAATTGGCGCCCATTTGTACGCAATTGGCTGTTTTAAACTCCAGCAGAACCATAATAAATACGGGAGAAGTACATGAATAATACGAAAACATTTCAAAAGAAATTAATGCCTCTGATGGTATCGCTGATTGCCGCGGGCAGTTCTAGTTTTGCGTTTGCACAAGATGATTCGGTTGAGGAAATCGTGGTATCGGGCTATCGCGAAAGTTTGGCGAAAGCGCTCGATATCAAACGTAAAGACACCACTCAAGTAGACGCCATTGTGGCGGAAGATATCGGCAAGTTCCCCGATATGAACTTGGCAGAATCGCTGCAGCGTGTATCGGGTGTATCCATCGATCGTAGCGGCGGTGAAGGCCGTCAAATTTCAGTGCGTGGTTTAGGCTCAGATTTTACTCGGGTGCGCTTGAATGGCATGGAAGCGCTCTCTACCGCAGGTCAAGGTTCTAGCGGACCAAACCGTAGCCGCGGTTTCGATTTCCAAACCTTTGCTTCTGAGCTCTTCAGCGAAGTAAAGGTTAGCAAAACGCAGAATGCTGCAATGGACGAAGGTTCATTGGGTTCTACGGTGGATTTGCGCGCCGGCCGCCCCTTTGATTACAAAGGTTTTGCCGCGACTGCGAGCGTGCAAGGCACTTACAACGAATTAACTGAAAAAGCCAACCCAAGAATTTCGGCCTTGATTACCGATCAAAACGAAGACGGTACCTTTGGCGGTTTGTTGTCGGCTTCGTACAGTGAACGCAATATTGTTGAACAAGGTTTTAACCCCATTCGTTTTGACTGGGGTAATGGTTCGGGTACCGGCGGCAATGCCAATACAGGCGGCACTGTAACTTCAACCGCCAACCCTAATGCTATGTACGGCTTCTGTACGCCGGTGGGTTACACCGGTGTACAAGTTCCGCGCAACCCCTTAGCGGCTGAGTTGGGCAGCGCGACCAACCTCGCGCGTAACAACGGTTATGGCACCTTTGGCATTGATGCCAATAACTGTGCGACAGGCGTACCTCGCCCAGCCAATACCGCCGCAAATATCGCGGCTTATGAAACGGCTACCAATTCGTGGATGCCACGTTACCCTGGCTGGCGCAGCACTACCCATGATTTAGAGCGTGTGGGCATGACAGGTTCGCTCCAGTGGAAGCCCGCTGAAACCACCCTCATCAATTTTGATGTGCTCTACTCCAAATACCACAAAGACTCACGCGAAGACACCTTGGGTGCTAACTTGCATCGCGCGGTGAATATTGGCGGTAAAGCGCAGATTGTGGTCAAAAAAGCCGAAGTGGACGACAAAAACCGCTTGGTTTATGCGGAGCTCGATAATGTCGATTTTCGTACGGAATCAGCTCAAATTGAAGAGAACACAGAGTTTGCGCAATACAGTTTGAGCTTGAATCACGATTTCAATGACAGCTGGCACCTAGACGCTAGCGTAGGCACCTCGAGCTCTAGCTTTGAAATGCCGAAAAACTCATTGGTGAGTTTTGATAACACCAACCTGGATGGTTTCATCTGGGATGCGCGCGAAAGCATCAAATCCCCAAAGATGACCTATCCCTTTGATTTAAGCAGCACCGCTGCGTGGAAATGGTTGGGTTATGGTTCGGTTCCGCTGAACACTAACGGCAACCCCAAAGGTGTAAACATCAGCGAAATTCGTATCAACCCGCAGGCGGTAGATAACAGTTTCGACACCGGCAAAATCGACCTGACCTATACCCTAAATGACAGTGTAAAAATCAGCGGCGGCTTGGCCCACAAAGACTATTTGATGGAATCGCAAGAGTGGCGTCACATCAACTACGGTTTGGCGGCATCTGCCTTGCCAGCGGGCACAACTGTGGCCGATGTAAGCCAAATGCTGACGGGTTATGGCAAAGGCTTGAGCGGTGCACCTAGTTCTTGGTTGGTTCCCAACTTTGACAAAGTTGCCGAGCTAATGGGCATTTATGGCAATGAAAACACGGGCGTGCCAGGCGGCAACTATACGGTTGCGGATATTGGCCACTTTGGTGCCTCGGGCAACAATTACAGTGTGCAGGAAAAATCAAGCAGCGCTTACCTGCAAGTCGATTTCACTGTGCCATTCTTAGGTCGTGATTTACGCGGTAACCTGGGTACACGCTATACCAAAACTGACATCACCTCGAATGGTTATACGCCTTGTGCAGCAACGCCTGCGATTGCTGCCACGGGAACTACTCCTGCGGTAGCGGCGAAAGTTGCCGGTGACAATAATTGTGCGGGTAGCGAAGAGTTCTACGGTGTAGCCAGTGCCAGCGCAACGCCAGGTGCACGTTTCTATGTGCCGGTAGAAGCCACTAACGAATACGATGATTGGTTGCCCTCTTTGAACTTGGCATGGGATCTTACCGATGACGTGGTATTGCGTTTCGCAGCCGCTAAGACCATGGCGCGCCCCAACCTCAATACCTTGTCGCCTACCATTAGTGGTGTCCCAACTACTTACACCACCGATGAAGCGCTCTATGGCATTAACGCGGGTAACCCGAACGTAGAGCCCTACCGTGCGGATACTTATGACTTGGGTGCGGAATGGTACTTTGACGAAGGTGCCATGCTCTCTGGCGCAGTCTTCTACAAAGACATTAAGAGCTATATCCAACGCGTGCGTCAGGTACAAACTTGGGATCAAACTGGCTGGCCAGTGGGTTTATTGCCAACCGGGTTTGATGGCAATGAAACGTTCAACATTCAAAGTTACTTCAACACCCCCGGCGGCCCGCTCAAAGGGTACGAGTTGAGCTTCCAGCAGCCCTTCAAATTCTTGCCCGGCATTTGGCAACACTTTGGGGTGCAGGCGAACTACACACACGTAGAATCTAAAATTGATTATGTGCAGGCGAGCTCGGTGAACAGCACCACCCGTGCAGTGACCACGACGTACACCAAAAACAATTTGGTGAACATGTCGCCTTCGTCGTACAACGCCACCTTCTACTATGACGATGGCAAGTTCAGCGCACGTATCTCTGCCGCCTTTAGAGATCGCTACCTGACGGCTATTCTGATTCCAGAAGCGGGTGTGTACTTGGCATCAGCGGGTGGTGCGACGGTTTACACCGCCGACGTAACCGGTAAGCAAGCGACAACCAACGTTGACTTCAATATGTCGTACAACTTGAATGATCAAATTACCTTGACCTTTGCAGCCATCAACCTGACTGATCAGTTTGATGATGTGTACGGCGACTCAACAATCATGGCAACCAATAAATATACTCACACAGGTCGTGAATATACGTTGGGTGCGCGTTATAAGTTTTAAGCTGAGTTAGTCGCACGAAAAGTGTGATCTTATAAAAAAGCCCGAATCAGTTTGCGCTGATTCGGGCTTTTTATTTGTGGCAATTTTTTTCAAACTACATTTGGTATGTGGTTAGGTGTTGTATTCGGCTTCGCGAATCACTTCCAAAAACTCATCGCCAAACCGTTCTAATTTACTGTGGCCAACGCCGGTAATGGATAGAAGTTCGCTTTCAGTGGTGGGACGAAACTCTAACATTTCGCGCAGTGTAGCATCGTGAAAAATAACGTAAGGCGGTACGCCGTGTTCTTCCGCCAAACGTTTGCGGCAGGAGCGCAGTGCATTCCATAAATTTTGGTCTTCGGCATCCACTACCACGCCTTGTTTGCGTGCGATTGCAGTTGCACTCGCTTTAATTTCACGGCGCAATTGGATGCTTTCTTCGCCGCGTAAAATAGCGCGGCATGAATCATTTAATTTCAAGCCGCCGTAGGCTTGTGCGTCAACATCTAATAAACCGCGTGCGACTAATTGGCGAAAAATAGATTTCCATTCATCGGCGGTAAGGTGTTTGCCAATTCCGTAAGTGGATAATTGCTGATGGCCAAACGAAGTAATTTTTTCATTGCTGCTGCCGCGCAATACATCAATTACATGGCCAGCACCAAAACGCTGGCCAGTGCGATACACGCAGGAGAGTGCCATGCGCACAGGCTCAGTGGCATCCCAAGTTTGCGCGGGCGTTAAACAGGAATCGCAATTTCCGCACGGCTGTGAAAGTGTATCGCCAAAGTAGCGCAATAAGGTTTGGCGCCGGCAAGTAGTAATTTCACATAAACCCAGCATCGCATTTAAGCGCTGCTGTTCGTTGCGTTTAAATTCGTCGTTGCCTTCTGAGTTCGCCATCATTTGGCGCAACTTTACAACATCTTCTAAACCGTACAACAAGAGTGTGGTTGCAGGCTCACCGTCGCGGCCGGCGCGACCTGTTTCTTGGTAGTAGGCTTCAATACTTTTGGGTAAATCTAAATGCGCAACAAAACGTACATCAGGTTTATCAATGCCCATACCGAAGGCGATAGTTGCCACCATAATGATGTTGTCTTCGCGTAAAAAACGCTGCTGATTTTTTTGGCGGGTGGGCGCTGGTAAACCGGCGTGATAAGGCAACGCAGTAAATCCTTCAGTGCTTAACCACTCTGCAATTTGCTCGACCTTATTGCGCGACAAACAATAAATAATGCCGGAGTTGTTGGCTTGCTCATCGCGCAGAAAACGCATGAGTTGAATTTTAGGATTATTTTTTTGCTGAATACGATATTGAATATTCGGGCGATCAAAACCATTCACAAATTGCTGTGCATTTTCCAATTGCAGGCGCGCAATAATTTCTTCGCGGGTGCGCACATCAGCGGTTGCGGTAAGTGCGATGCGCGGTACCTGTGGAAATTCGCGCTGCAACATATCCAGCTTTAAATAATCCGCGCGGAAATCGTGACCCCATTGGGATACGCAGTGCGCTTCATCAATGGCAAAGAGCGCAATTTTTACGCCGTGTAACATCTCCAAAGTGCGGGGCTGAATTAAACGCTCGGGCGCCACATAGAGCATATCTAACTCGCCATTGTGCATCGCTAATTCGGTCTGCCATGCCTCTTGTGGTGTCATGCTGGAGTTTAAAAATCCTGCGCGCACGCCGAGTTCATGCAGTGCGCTCACTTGATCTTGCATCAATGCAATCAGAGGCGATACCACTATGCCCACGCCATCGCGTACCAATGATGGAATTTGATAGCACAGTGATTTTCCGCCGCCGGTGGGCATCAAGACTAACGCATCATCACCGGCGACCAACGCATTGATAACAGCTTCCTGCGGGCCGCGAAATTCGTGATAGCCAAAGACGTCTTTAAGGATTGAATGGGGAGTTTTCATCATGGCGCGAGTATACGGGATGCGCGCTGGGCAGAATATGAGTAGGTAGTAATTGCTTTTCTTTACACGCAAAAAGGGTAAGAAAAATTGCGGCTGGCATGGCGAGTGTTATCTAATAATTTCCTGCGATTAATAACAGCAGCGCGAACGCAGGCGCACTAATAATACCGGATGCTCCTTCCTATGCTAAACACTAAAATTTCCAGTACTAAAACGGCAAAATACCTAAGTTTCATTGCCCTGGGCTCACTGCTTGTTGCTTGCGGTGGTGGAGGCGGTGGAAGCTCAACTCCACCTCCAACCCCTGTTAGCTCTGCAGCTAGCAGCGCCAGCTCGGCA
>CAZZEV010000044.1:8982-15411 GCA_964653305.1 uncultured Cellvibrionaceae bacterium
GCGAAACACTAAAATTCCCAGTACGAAAACTGCCAAATACCTAAGTTTCATAACCTTGAGTTCACTGCTTGTTGCCTGCGGTGGCGGAGGCGGCGGTGGTGGAAGCTCAACACCTCCTCCAACCCCTGTTAGCTCTGTCGCCAGCAGCGCCAGCTCTGTACCTGCCAGTTCATCAAGTAGTTCAGTCGCGAGCAGCTCATCTAGCGCTGCGGCAGTGGCTGGCCTCATCAAGCTCAACCAAATTGGCTACAAACCCACCGCAGAGAAATTGGCTGTAATACCTGCCGTGGCAGCCACAACATTTACAGTAACAAAAACGAGCGATAACTCAGTTGTACTGAACGGCAACTTGAGCGCGGCTCAAACCTGGGCGCCTGCGGGTGAATCGGTGAAATTGGCAGATTTCTCTACCCTAACCGTGGCAGGCGATTACACCTTAACGGTCGCTGGTATTGAGAAGTCCGCCAGCTTTAAAATCGCTACTAACGCCTACGATGCGCTCAATGCGGGTGCAATCAAGGCCTACTATTTCAATCGTGCGAGTACGGAACTTCTAGAAACCCATGCGGGTATTTACAAGCGCGCGGCGGGGCACCCCGGTACCCGAGTTCTTATTCACAAATCTGCTGCCACGGCTGCGCGCCCCGAGGGAACTGTGGTATCCGCCCCCAAAGGCTGGTACGACGCGGGCGACTACAATCTTTATGTGGTCAACGCTGGGATCAGTACCTACACCCTGCTCGCGGCCTATGAGCGCTATGCGGACTACTTTAAAACCCAAGCCCTGAATATTCCCGAGAGCACAGATGCCGTACCCGATGTGCTCAACGAAGTCATGTGGAACCTGGAGTGGATGCTTGCCATGCAGGACCCTAATGACGGCGGCGTTTATCACAAGCTCACCAGTAAAAACTTCAGCGGTATGGTGATGCCAAATGCGGACACCTCAGAGCGCTATATGGTGCAAAAAGCGACGGCAGCAACCTTGGATTTTGCAGCGGTTATGGCTGCCGCTAGCCGAATTTATGCACCTTACGAAGCGGCTTACCCTGGTCTTTCCGCCAAAATGCTCAGTGCGGCCAAATCGGCCTATCAATGGGCGAAAGCGAACCCTGCGCTCTACTATGCGCAACCAAGTGACATATCAACAGGTGGTTATGGCGATGGCGACGTGAAAGATGAATTTGCGTGGGCGGCAGCCGAGTTGTACATCACCACCAAAGACAACGCTTACTACACCGATCTGAATCCAACCACAGTAACGGCAGATGTTCCTTGGTGGGGTGGCGTTAAATCCTTGGGTTGGATTTCCCTTGCTCACAACTTGGATTCACTTACCGGTGTTGCGGATAAAGCGCTCATAAAAAGTCGATTGGACGGCGTGGCTGCGGGCATTGCTGCTAAGAAGACCACATCAGCCTATGGCGTGCCCTTAGTGAGCGGCGATTTTAACTGGGGTAGCAATTCGGGTGCGCTCAATCAAGCCATGATGTTGTTGGCGGCCTATGAGTTAGATAACAGCAAAGCCGATTACCTGAAGACGGCGCAATCGCTGTTGGATTATGTGCTCGGGCGTAACCCAACCGATTTCTCGTTTGTGACGGGCTTTGGTGTGCGCACACCGCAAAATATTCATCACCGCCCCTCAGAGGCTGATGGTATCGCGGGCTCTATTCCCGGCTTTTTAGCGGGTGGCGCCAATGCTGGCCAAGAAGATAAGAGCGGTTGCGCTGTGCCTTATCCATCCAACTTGCCCGCAAAATCTTATCTTGACTATACCTGCAGTTATGCGAGCAATGAAATTGCCATCAACTGGAATGCACCGCTGGTGTATGTGAGTGCTGCGCTGCAAGTCTTAACGCCTTAAGAGTTGTAGTCCACCACAATAAAAACCGCCAAGGCAGTCACTTGCTTGGCGGTTTTTTATTGTGTGTAACTTAGCATGCTGCCTAGTTATATTTGCGACCAAGTAATATGATTGCCCCACCAATTTCTCTGCAGCAGGGCAGTGTGTTATGAAGTTTGTATCATTGATGATATGCGTTTTCTTACTAAGTAGTTGTGGTGGTTTGCCCACTAAAATTAACTCGCCTTTTGCAAAACCTGATGCCGCGCCCACAATCACACCCATAGCCAGCCCAGCACCTGAACCCTCTCTACCGCGTCATGTTGATGATGAATTTCAAAAAAGTTTAGGGAAAATTTGGGGGAATTATTTTATTGAAAATTATTCGGATACCCGAGCGCTAGATGTGTTGGTCATTAGCAACCGGAAACTCAAGGGTAACGCTTTTGGTTGTAGCAACGATCAGATGAGCGTTGAGCGGGATGAGTCAGCACATTTCGGGATTTGTAAAATCAATGTGCCCAAAAATCACAGTACGGGCTTGATTCGTTCAACCAAAGATAATCGCCAGTCGTCTCATGATTTTTTCAAAATTCTAAATTCAAGATCACTAACGGAAGCTGCGGTATTTGATTTCCTTAAAAAATCAGAGCGCTACCCACTGGTGTTTGTACACGGCTTTAATGTGCGCTATGAAGATGCCCTGCTCCGCGCTGCACAAATTGCCTATGATTTAAAATACCAAGGGCCAGTTGTATTGTATTCGTGGCCCGCGGGTGCGAGAGATGGATTCTTAGACGAGAAAATTATCACTCGAACCTACGATCACAATTTAAAAAATGCGCAAGATTCGGTTGCCTTGTTTAAAGAATTCTTGCACCAATTGAACGCGAATAATTTGACGGTCAATCTTGTGGTGCACTCCATGGGTCACCAAGTGGTGCTGCCCGCATTAAAAGATTTTTCAGTGCAGAATCCAAACGCCAAAATTATTAATGAACTGATTCTCAACGCGCCAGATTTTGCGGCAGACGAATTTATCGATATAGCCACTGCTGTGAAAGACAACACCAAACGCATTACTATCTATTGCTCCTATAACGATAAAGCCATGACTGTGTCAGAAATTTACAATAAGAATCCGCGCTTTGGCGCCTGCGCATTTTCTGAAACCATAGATTCCATAAACGTGAGTTTGGTGGATGCACCCGCCCTCGGTTTGGGACACGGCTACTATTCTTCACGCGCCATCTTGGGCGATGTATTTCAAGTACTGCTCGGCATTGAAGCTGAAAAACGCCTGTTCATTCGCAAGAGTGAACCCAACAGCACAGAAAAATATTTTTTAAGACAATAATTAAATGAATGATAAATCGCTCGATGTTGCACCGGCGCCTGTTAGTTTATTGCAAGCCTTTTGGTTTTGGCTAAAACTCGGTTTTATTAGCTTTGGCGGCCCGGCGGGGCAAATTTCTATCATGCATCAAGAGTTGGTAGAAAATCGCCGCTGGATTTCAGAAAAGCGTTTTCTACACGCGCTCAATTACTGCATGGTATTGCCGGGGCCAGAGGCGCAACAGCTTGCAACCTATATTGGCTGGTTAATGCACCGCACTTGGGGCGGTGTGATTGCAGGCGCGCTATTTGTATTGCCATCGCTCTTTATTTTAATTGCGCTCTCATGGGTTTATATCGCCTATGGCGATGTACCTTTAGTCGCAGGATTATTTTACGGCATCAAACCCGCAGTAACCGCCATTGTGGTGCAAGCGGCGCATCGCATAGGTTCGCGCGCCTTAAAAAATAATGTGTTGTGGGCGATTGCTGCAGCATCCTTTGTGGCGATTTTTGCACTAAATATTCCCTTCCCCTTTATTGTGTTAGGCGCAGCGCTAATAGGCTATTTTGGTGGCCGTTATGCGCCGCAATTTTTTAATGCCGGCGGCGGACACGGTGCTGCACAAAAATCCTTTGGTGCCGCTTTAATTGACGATGAAACACCAACGCCGGCGCACGCACTTTTTCGTTGGTCACGCTTTGCTTTTGTATTTGCAATAGGTTTTACGCTGTGGATTATTCCCATGGGTGCCCTCTGCGCAATTTTCGGTTGGCAACACGACTTCACGCAAATGGCGTGGTTTTTTACCAAAGCCGCGCTCTTAACCTTTGGTGGTGCTTATGCGGTTTTGCCTTATGTGTATCAAGGTGCGGTAGGCCACTACCAATGGCTCACGCCTACGCAAATGATTGATGGCCTTGCGCTCGGAGAAACCACGCCTGGGCCATTAATTATGGTCGTTGCTTTTGTCGGTTTTGTCGGTGGTTATGTAAAAGCCTTGTTGGGCACAGAGCATCTATTTCTATCGGGCGCGCTAGCGGCATCGCTAGTTACGTGGTTTACCTTTTTGCCCTCGTTTATTTTTATTTTGGCGGGCGGGCCTTTTGTAGAAACTACGCACAACAATTTAAAATTTACTGCGCCATTAACAGCGATCACTGCAGCAGTCGTCGGTGTAATTTTAAATCTCGCACTCTTCTTTGGTTATCATGTTCTATGGCCGCAGGGTTTTAGTGGTAGTTTTGATATTGGTTCAGCCGTGATTGCACTGGCTGCCGCGATTGCGCTGTTTAAATTTAAACAGAATGTAATACATGTGATTGGTGCGGCAGCATTGATTGGTTTGGTAATGAAAACCTTGGTTTCCTAAACTATCGTTAATGAGCTCAATTAATTGATCGCCCAGGGAATAGGGCTGAGTTCTGCATCTCCACTCCTTCTTTCGCTAGTACCGCGAGCCTGCAGGCTCGGTTGCAAATCCCCTTCTGCCATCTACACTCAATCTATTCCCCCCTTGATACACAAAATACTCGGTGAGCAACATGGTAGATGGCACACTAAATCGGCGTCAATTTTTAACTGTGGCGGCTAAAGCTACGGGTGTTGGCGTGATAGCCGCTAAAGCCCCTTATGTATTTGCGAAAACCCAAACCACGCTGCGCATTATTGGGACTCACGTAACGCTTCAAGAAGAAATCCGAAAAAAAGCCAGCGAGGATCTTGGTATCAATTTGGTTTTTGAGGCGAGAGGTGAAGCAGAGCTCGTACAAAAGGCCACAACTAACCCCAATTCGTTCGATCTCTATGAACAATGGACTGACAGTATTAAACCACTCTGGCAGGCCAATGCTATTCAGCCAATCAAAACCGAGCGGCTTACCTATTGGAATGAAATTAATAACATTTCCAAGAAAGGTCGCATAACCGAAAAGGCACCCGTTGGTTTAGGCGATGCCCCCTATAAAATTTTAAATGTTCAAGCCGATGGTTCCTTGGGCCCAAAATTTACCGGCAATATTAGCTTCTTACCTTATGTTCACAACGTAGATTCTTTTGGTTACAACACAAAAATCATTCCCAAGGGTGTGCCATATCAAACAGAAAGTTGGGGTTGGCTGTTGGACCCTAAATGGAAGGGCAAAGTGGGGGTCGTAAATGCTCCCACAATCGGAATTTTTGATTTAGCGCTAGCGGCTCAGGCAAGGGGACTAATGACCTTTGCGGATATGAGTAATATGACGATCGCCGAAATCGATAAATTATTTAACATCTTGCTGGAGTATAAAAAACAAAAGCACTTTGCGGGCTTCTGGAATACCGTGCCCCAGAGCGCAGAGTTTATGACCAGTGGTCGCGTAGTGATTGAGAGTATGTTTTCCCCCGGAGTATCCACTGCAAATGGTATGGGTACACCTGTGACCTATGCGGCACCGAAAGAGGGTTATAGAGCATGGCACGGGGTTATGTGCATGTCGCGCGAATGCAAAGGGCAGGTACAAGATGCCGCTTACGATTACATGAACTGGTGGTTGAGTGGTTGGGCAGGCGCCTTTATTGCGCGACAAGGCTATTACATCTCCAACCCAGAGCGCTCGCGCCCATTGCTAACCGCGAATGAGTGGGATTATTGGTACGATGGAAAGCCAACCAGTATTCCGCTCAAAGGCACGGATGGAAGAATATCTGTGCCGGCTGGCGATGTGCGCACCGGCGGCTCATACGTTAATCGATTTAGTCATGTCGCCATTTGGAATACGGTGATGGAAAATTATGAGTATTCGCTTGAACGCTGGTACGAATTTCTATTGGCATAGCCGTCATGACGCAAAAACAAAAAAAAGAATTAATTTTTAGCATACGCCACAAAATTTTAGGAAGTTTTGTTTTTGTACTGCTAATCAGTTTTATGATTACGGCTACCAACATTTTCGGGCTGCGAGATTTTTATCAGCACTTTCGCCAGTTTAAACAAGAAAGTGCTGACACTCACTTAATGTTGAAAATCGACAAAAACGTCTCCGAATTACAACGCTATATTCTTGCCTTCAGCAATACCGAAAAAGGCGCCTCCTCAGCCCAACTCCAATCTATACGCAACGAGTTAGCGCTAGATATAGATCAGCTTCTTTCAAAAAATACGCTTGAGAACAGTGAGGAGAAATCCAAACTAGAACAAATGAGACGAGTTGCTCAGGACTTTTCTGAAAAAATTGAAAATCTAGAAAAAGAACGTAGCTTTCGCGAA